>JAIFNF010000216.1 GCA_020047885.1 Gammaproteobacteria bacterium
AAATGGAAGGCGATCCGCACATCAAGAGCAAACGTAAGCATCTGCATCAGGAAATGCTCTCGCAAAACATGACCAACAGCGTGAAAAAATCGACGGTCGTGGTGACCAATCCGACCCGCATTGCCGTTGCTCTGGAATACCGGGAGGGTGAGACGCCCTTACCCATTGTCCGGGCCAAGGGTCAAAATCTGATCGCGAAGCGCATTATTGAAATCGCGCAGCAGGAGGGCATTCCGATCATGGAAAATGTACCGCTGGCTCGGGCGTTGCACGAACAGGCGTCGGTCGATCAGTACATTCCATCTGATCTTATTCAGGCGGTGGCGGAAGTGCTGCGCTGGGTGGCGCAACTGCAAAATCAGCGCTGATTTGAGACCCGGACGGGTTCAGGTTCACTCCGACGCCCGCTGAATACGCGCTTTCAACGCCCGTTCCAGCGCCTGTAATTGCACATCGATGCTGGCGTCCACCACGCCAATCTCGGTTTCCAGAATACAGCCGCCCGGACCCAGCCGGGGATCCGCGATAATCTCAACCATACCGACGCTGCTGTATCCGGCTAACAATTCGTTAAGCCGCTGGCGCAGCGCTGGTTCCTGGGCGGGAGGAACCCGGATCATCACCTGCGGTTGACTGCGCACCACCTGTAAGGCGTTGCGCACCACCCGCAACGTCAACTCGACATCATCAAATTCACCCAGCACTTTGCGCAAGGCGGTCATCACCAGCGCCGCCACCTTCTCTTCCACCTGCGCGAAATAGTCCACGGTGCGCTCGGCGGTTTCGATCATCCGCTCGGCCATGTCCATTTTGGCTTCACTCATCCCGTCCGCATAGCCGCGCTGTTTCTGGCGTTCATATTCCTGACTGGCCCGGGTGAGCAACTCCTGCGCTTGGCGCTGCGCGTCAGCCAGCATCTGTCCGGCCTTCACAAACTCCTGATAATCTGCGGCTTTCAGCACCCGCATTTCGGGACGCAGCGTGAGGGTTCCCGGTTTCAGGCGAATAAAGGGTTCCATAAGGGCAACAGGTCTTTGAGTAGTTTGCGTAGCAGGGGCGGCAGTTCAACCGGAACCACTTGAGACGGCGATGCCGGTGCATTCAGTGACGCGGACCAGGCGGCAGGCAGCTTGAGTGTCATGCGCCGCAGGAGCGACAGGCCGAACGGGGCGATATGAATCGCACAAAAGCGTGCGCCGATCAGGGTAAACCGAACGGAGGGATCAGTGCTTTCCGGTTCAAAGGTAAATTCGGGGATTGCGCCCAACAAGGGTGCCCGTTTGACCGCAAAGTTTAGACGTTCAGCGCCGATGGTCTGCTTCAACAGCCGCAACGGCTCGCCCAGCACTTCCCGTTGCAATTCGTCGCTGCGCAACGCCAGACCGAGGTGAATAAACAACTTTTCCAGCGCAGGCCCATCCAGTAACGCCAGTCGCGCCCAGGGACTGCTGAGATCTTCGCAGTAATTCCGCTCCAAACCAAAAATGCGCAACAGGTAGCCGGATACCGAGGGCGCGGCTTGCGGAACGGTGCATAATCGTCGGGCGACAGCACCATGTGGCACCACGTCAAACCAAGAATCGTGCAGCCAAACAGCGGGTTGGGTATTGAAAATCAGCGCGGCCTGGCACCAGCGACCGTCAGGCAGGCCCAGCGCCTCAGCCATGCGTGATGTTCTCAGGGCTACGCTGGGCGCGGCGCATCCGCCAGAACAAATAGCCATTACCCCCCAGCGCCAGCAGGAACAGGCCGCCGAGAAGAGCCGGCAACATCGGCCACACCGGTCCTTGGTCAGTTTTATCCGGTGCGGGCGCACCTCTCAGGGAACTGGCCGTTTCCCGCGCCGGAAACAGCACAACCGAGATATTGTCATAGTTCAGCCCGTCTACGCTGTTTTGGACGATCATCTTGATGCGGGGAATCGCATCCTCAACGCCTAAACCGGGCAGATATTTAATGAACACCGATGCTGAAGAGGGACTGGTCTTCTTGCCGAATTGCGATTCTTCGGGCAGCACAATCAGCACTCGCGCTGACAATACGCCGTCGATTTGATTAAGCGTCTCGGAAATCATCTGTGATA
The DNA here is from genome assembly GCA_020047885.1 of Gammaproteobacteria bacterium. Next base: position 2,084 of record JAIFNF010000216.1, read on the forward strand.
ACCCGAAGGTGTAGCGCACCCGTTCCTCCAGCGGCGATGAAATCAACCCCTGTTTCTGGAAAATCTGGCCGAGATCGGTAAACCGGTCACGGGGAAATCCATAGCGTTGCAACGTCTCGATGGCCGCAGCGACGTTATCCTGGGCGACGGTGAGTTTGACGAATTCCTTAGTCCTCGACTTGGTCGCCGGAATATCATGCGCCAGCAACACCGCCAGCATTTCGTTGCCCTCTTTCTCCGAGAGGTCGGAATACAGATCCACTTTCTGGCAGCCCGCCAGCGCAAGAATCAGCAACCATCCGATCAACCAGCGCCCATGCATGAATTTGGTCCTTTATCCTCAGGAACTCTTGAGCAGGGAATTCATATCCTGTTCAATCTTGTTAGCGACTTGGTTGACCAGTTGCGTGTTTAACGTCACCTGACTCACCTGCATTTGCAGATTGATAAGCGCCTGTGGCGAGAGTTCGATTTGCCCAATCGCCGCCTCAATATCAATCGTCAGATTGCGATACCCGTTCCGCATGTTGTCCAGGCTTTGCAGAATGGCGTCCCCCGGCGTCAGGGCGCGTTCCACCCGGATGTCGGCACTCGGGGTCTTCGGCGTCACCGCTGCCAGAGTGTCCAGCGGCGGGCGCAGGGCTTCCTGAAATCGTGCCAGATCCGCAGCGCTGATCTGTGGCAGTGAAACTGGCGCGAGCGATGCCAGATCCAGTCTGGCCAGCGGGCTGATCGATGGGTAAGCGACGATGGGATCAATCATGGCGTTTTCTCTTTAGACGCCCTCCCCGTCGCCGGGAAGGGTTGGTGGGGCGTGAGTGGTTACGGCGGCGTTTCCCGCAACTGTCGAGCCAGGGTCATGGCGTCTTCATCGTCAGCCAACGCCAATACTTCATCTAGGATCCGGTCACGTTCGTTCACCCGTCCCTGCGCGTGCAACGCCAGACCCAGATAGGCTTTGGCCATGGCGCTGTCCGGGTTGGCCTTCAGTGCCTGCTCACGCAGGATATGCTCCGCGCCCGCCGCATCCTGAAGATTCAATCGGGTCAGTGCGCTGATGAGAAACGGACGCTCGCTATTCGGGCGCAAGGCCTCCAGTGCTCCAACAATGGCGTCCGTCTGCTGGATCATGCCGTAACCGCCCGCGATAAACCCGAGTTCGGCCAGCAGTTTGATGAGATCGTCGTCAATATCCATCGGTATCCCCGCTTGGCGTGCGCCGCCTACATTTTCTGAACAATGCTTTGGCCGGTCTGCTTGAGGGTGCTGATGACGGCGCTTAACGTGCCAAACAGCATCGACATTTTGCCCATTTCCTGCTGAAGTTTCAGCATACCTGCCATATCGCTGGTATCGGTAGTCGCCGTCAAACCCTCAACGTTGGTTTGCGATGATGTCGCTGCATTCGTCAGTGAATCTAGATTCATTATCGTGTTCCTCTTGGTTGATGATCACTCAGGCGGGATGATGTCTCCGCCATACATTGGCTACGACCTCAGTCGCAGCTTCAAGCCCTTGGCGCAGCTTATCCAGCCGGGCAAACTCGCCGGGCGTTACTCCAGCATCCATCTGGCGCTTGACGCTCCTAGCGCTATCGGCCAGCTTTTGCAGCAAAGCGTCCCGCTCCACGCCCCGTTCATCATCCATCAACTGCTGCTGCGTGGAAAACCACGGTTCATCATTAACGTCTGTCATGCTTGGAATCTCCGACGTAAAAGACCTTTCGGTTCGAGCCATCGCGGACGATCACCCGATTGAAGTGAATCTTCTCCACCATGTAATAATCCTGAATCCGGTCGCCCTCGGCAATGCGCGTACCGTCATCCAACAGGGCGTAGGGAACCTGACCGGGACTGGTCACGATGCCGCGCACCACCATGCGCAACGGAGCGGCGGGTTGCTCTTGGATGACCCGCTCAACCACCACAGGTTGAACTGCTTCCACCACCGGTTGAACCACAGGTTGGACCACTTCCACCACCGGTTGCGAAATCGGCGCCGCCCCGCTCAACAGGATCTGCCGATCCAGGGTTGGAATGCCCTGGGTTTCCGCCATAAAGGATTGCGCAATGGCGTTCCAGCGTTCCATGCCTTCGGTATCCAGTGCGCCCGTCGCCAGCAGACCGGTTGCGCTGGCTACGGTGATGGCCACCCGTGCTTCGAGACCGGCCTGGCGCGCCTGCCCCCGCAAATCCGTAGCGAAATCCTCAATGGTTTTCACCGTGGACTCAATCCGGGTAATACCCGGTACATCATTGCGCAACGTGGACAGCAATTCATCATCAGACAAATCAGCCCGCAACACGCCGCGTAAGTGCAGCACCCCTTTCCCTGAATAAGTGTAGCGCAGTATTTTGCCGCCGAGACGCTCCAAGGTTTGAGCAATCGCGTCCTTCAAGACCTCTTCCGGCCAGAGCCGATTCTCCACGCGCACTCCCTGAGCCAGTAAAGCCGCCGTCAGACGGTTTTTAACATCCCGGGTTGCGCAGTAGCCGGTCAGTATGACGCCGCCATCCGGACGAGCCGCAACCGTGATGTCCTGCAAACCCAATTCCGTAAGAATAGCGTGCGTTTTTTCAATGGCTGAAGATTCGAGGATAGCGCTATCTGTGGCAGCGCCCATGTTCAGCCAGGCCGTAAAAGGTCGCCATCCGACCATCAGCGTAAGAACAACAATAACGATACCACACAGCGTTAACCACTTTTTAACCGGCGATCGTGGCGCTACAGGCAGCGCAGGCGACTCTTCCACAGTGGGCGACAGCGATGATGACGGCGGCGTTTCGCCAGATTCAGCCTCACCTGCCGTCTCTCGACCATCCGGCGCTTCTGGTAACGCCGACGCTTCCGCAACCTCCGGCGCTTTAATCTTGTCCGGCAACACCGCCTGGCTCCAGTCGGCATCTTCCGGGCCAACGCCAATGCACACCTCACCCAGTCGAATGACTACGCCGGCGGGAAAATCAGCGGCATGGCCGGGCGGCAGACTCCGGTCGCCGACGATGACCGGTTGTTCCTGAACCTCTAGGCGAATCTGCCCCGATTGCACCGCCAGCGTCAGGTGCTTCGGGGCGACCCCTTCCGCCTGCAACACGATGTCGCATTCATCCGCGCTACCGATCAGATAGGTCGTTCCATCGGCCAACTGCGCCTCGGCACCCTGTTGCAGCCCCGAGAGCAGTTTTAGTACGGTGCGGCTCGGCGAACGGGCGGCGCTGTGCTCAGTCACGAGGTCAATTCGCTATCACGGAAACACAATATGCATCGGCAATGGCGCCAGGCGAGCGGGTCCTGCGGATAACTCGCGCATCCAGAATTCGAGTTGATTGGAAAAGGCTTCAATCGCTTTTTCCAGGTCGGCCAGATCGAGAGTCCGCGCCGACAGGTAGCGAAACAGCACGACACCATCACTGTCCGGGTCCAGGCTGAGCACCTCTTCATGCTTCTCCAGCCCGGCCAAATGTTTGCGCAGAATCTCTCTCAGTTGCTCGCCGGTCTGACGCGCATCCTCCGTCAGCGCACCAGGATGACCCTCCAGATAAATCTGATGACCCGTCTGAAACAGGGTAATGCGCAAGTGGCCATCCAGCACCAGAGAGTAGCGACTCTGCTCATCGGGTCTGAGTTCATCCAGGCTCCAGCGCCCGACAAATTGTTTTAACAAGTTTTCAAGTTCGCCGGCCATCGTTATTTGTCGACTAGGGTGAGGGGGGGTCTACTGGTTTTCAAACTATAGTGTGCTAGATTTTATGCGGAGTGCCAAGCTTCACCGCCAATAACGGTTCATCCTGGACGCCTTCTGTTCACTTTGGACGATTCATAAATGGCTGATTATCGAATCCACGACCCACTACGGGACGCCCTGCGCGCCCACGGTTGCTCCGTGACCGACCACCATCTCTCCGATCACCCCGGTTCAATGTATATTGGCCCCCGATTCCGCATCCACAGTTGTGAAATGATCTATCGGCGGCCCGAACCCGGCGTGCTACTTATCGTATTGTACCGCCGGTTGGCTGAAAAAACCGGAACTTTGGGCAATCCTTTTTCCGACTTGGTATGGTTTCTGCAATTATGCACTCAACCTGAATTTGAACTGAACCAGATCATGGGCTACATTTCAACCTATAGTTACCGGCATGAAAATGGTCTATCCAATATGCGCCTGACCGAATTTTACCAACGGTTTTTCGATGCACAGTGGACTGAATATGATGGAAATCCCTGGCTCTGTCAAAGCGTTGAATTACTAAGAATACGATTAGCAAAAATACAGCATAAGTCTTCTGATAAGCGCCTGACCCCGGATAATGGTTTGGCTCAATAAGCATCTTAATCTGTGGGGAATTATTGATGAGACAGGCATAGCGAAAATCCAGTCCTGCTAAAGATTTCCAACCCAACTAGCCATGAGGAGAAACGAAGTATGAAAACCGTTGAACAGGTGCTTGAAGAAGCCCAAGCAAACCTCCAGCAATCCGAACAGTTGATCACCGAGGCCCTCGGCAAGGTCGCGCAGACTGATCAATATTTTCAATCATTCGGCGTCGAACGGGCAGGTGCCAGCCGACTCATGGAAGGCAATTTGCTGAATGATACTGAAAAGCAGAAAGTTCGGACCGAACTAGCGGAATGGATGCAAGAGGTGGAAACCGAAATTCAGCATCAGGTCGATCAGCAAAAAGCGGCCAGCAGCACCAGCAGCGCCAAGCCTTTGCGCCGTGGCATCCGGATTTAAACAAGTCGTCAACCCATTGATTATTTAAGGAGAAACCAATATGTCAGCATCAGCCATCCAACCCGCCGGCGGTGGAATGTACACGATGGACGGTAATTCCTATGACCTGTCCACCTTGATTAGCACGCTGGGCATCCAGCGCGCCAACCTGATCGAAGGCCAAATTCTTGACCAGGCCAATGCAATGAAAAGGCGCAATGAAGCCATCTCAGGATTATCGACCGCCCTAGCTGCCCTGCGCGGACTGGAAGCCAAGGACAAGACCGACGATGCCGATAGCAAAAATCTTTTCAACGCGAATACCACCATGTCGGGTGTACAGAAACCTGATGGTTCGGGGGAGTATAGCGTTGCGGAACTGATGCAGTCCCAAGGGATGACTTCGCTCAAATCGGAAGCACAGTTTGGAGGCGCAGACTGGGTTTGGGGTAGAACTGAAAGGAAAGAGGCCATCGAAGCCATCAAGGGCAAGATTGATTCCCTGAACAGCGACTCGCAAATGGACCAGATTCGCTTGCAAGGCCTTGTCACTAAACGGGATCAGAACTTCGACATGGTTTCGAACCTGATGAGCAAAGACGCCAAGACCAAGGATACGATCATCGGCAACATGCGCTAAGCTGATGTTAAACCGGCTAACCGTATTGATTCAGACGGTTGGTCGGTTAATCCCGATGCTTTGCCCAGGCTATTGGGCCGGTTATTCATCCCCTATCTACGGAGTTTATTCGCATGACTGTCGAATCCCTAACGTCCGATCAGACGAGCAAGCTGGAAGTGATCCTTGAGCATTTTATAACGAGCGGCGGGGTCTTGAAAGACGCCCATGGATTTACTGATGGAGAAATGGAGGCGGTTTACTCAGTCGCCTACAATCTTCATCGTGCGGGTCAATACGAAGATGCGCGAAAAATCTTCAAGTTCCTCTGCTTTTTTGACCACCTGGAGAAAAAATACTGGCTGGGACTGGGCGCCACCCAGCAGTTGATGGGGCGTTATGAAGAGGCGGTGCAGAGCTATTCCTATGCCTGCCTGCTGGATATTCATGATCCGCGTCCGGCCATGTATGCCGCTGATTGTTATATCGCTATGGGCAACAAGGAAGCTGCACAAAGCGCGCTTTACGCCACTGTCGAATTCAGCGGCGATCAGGCTGAACATACAACGCTCCGCCAACGCGCTGAAACCTTGCTCGGAATCATGGGCCAACCGGAGGAGACTCCCGTATGACCACCGTCAATAGCGCCAACGCCGGCATCATCAACTATGACGCCTTTGATAAAAACCTCGATCCGACGACTTTGCAATCTGTTCAGAACATCACCCGGATTGTGACTTCTTACCTGAAAAATGTCGGCAATCAGGGCAATAACTTGACGTCCAACAATGACATCCGTCTGGATGCCCCTGCCGCTGATGTCGACATGGCGGATTTGGCTGGATTACTGCTGAAATTGCAAAGCAAATCGACCGATTTACAGCTTTCATTTGGTCAAGAGTATCTCAAGACCAATAAGGAGCAACTCGAAGTCAAGCATAAAGAACGCATTGATAAATTGCTTGAGTCCTTCGAAAAGGCCGAGAGCGCAAAAAAAACCGGCCTCATCGGCAAGATCTTTGGCTGGATCGCGGTCGCGATAACCGTCATCGCAGCAGTGGCTGCCTGTATAGCCACCGGTGGTATTGCTGTCGGCGCAGTCGTCGGCGCACTGCTGGCAGTCACCATGATGACCCTCCAGGAAACTGGAGCCATGGATAAAATCATGGAGGGCCTCACCGATCTGTTGAAAAAAGCCGGAGTTGGCGAACCGGGGTCGCAGATCCTGGCCGCGCTGATTATTACCGCCATTATGATTGCCGTCTCGGTCGCCGCGCCCTCGGGAGCCGCCGCCGCCGCTGGTAAGGTTGCGTCGATGGCCGGGATGGCCAGCAAGATGGTTGAGGGCACGATGAAAGTCGCTAGTATGGCCAGCATGGCCGAGAAGTTCGGGACCTTTGCCAAAACCGCGACTAACATCTCCAAAGGTGTGATGATCGCCAATCAGGTTGGTAGTGGGGCAACCGGCGCCGCGGCTGGCGTCATTCAACATGACTCGCTAAAAGCCCAGGCCGAAGCCAAGGATATTGAAAAATTCCTTGCCAAGATCCAGCAACAGATGGAAGAGGAACAGGACAAGATCAGGGAACTAATCGAGCAATTGCAAAGTTCAGTGAGCGTTGTCGTCGATATTATGAAGACCGATTCTGAATTAAAGTCGAGTATCTCGCAACGCATGGCCGTATGAATCCAACCCGTGGCTGACCTGCTATCAGGCGGCCAGCCACTGCCCCCCTTACCCACTATGAGGAATCTGTTATGAGCGATCTTCAACTCGCTGGCTACCGGCCAATCAGCGATCTGGCCCGGCAAGATATCGAACAGGGAAATATCGGCGAGATTAAAACCCGGACTATTGATCCCGAAACTCATATCCTGACGATTACCACAGATAAAGGATCATTCAATTTTTATGCTCCAAAGCTGGATGATCCACAGACCATTTCGGTCAATGACATCAAAGCCGCCATGAACAAATTGTCGGGATTAGCCGATGATAGCAGTCAGGTGATGTCTGATGTGTTTCAGCTCATGGGGCTGTTGTTTGAAACCATGAAGAGCCTGCGGACGGCAGCGCGAGAGGGGCGCAACGCCGAGCGAGCACATACAGCCATGGCGATGGGTTTTGCGACTGCGGCGATTACTCTCGGTATGGCGGGATATAGCGCCGCCAAACTGGGGGATGGGATGAAGCAGCAATTCAATGTCGATAAAGCTGGACAATTTCAAATGGCCAAGAACAAGCTTGAGCTGGCCAATACCAAGGTCGACAATTTGCAAGCCGACCTGACTAAGACTAATACGCAGTTGACGAATACCACTCAAAAAGTCGACAGCCTGACGACAGATCTTGTGAAAGCCAAACAGGATCTGGCCGCTCTGGATAATCTCAAGCCCAGCCAGATGAAAGGCGGGTCGATGCAGGATATCCAACAGCAGCGCACTGCACTCCAAACCAAGATCGATACTCTTTCCAGGGACTTGGATGCCGCCAAGTTGCAAAAGGCCGAACTGACTACGAAAGTCGACACGCTCTCCGAGCAGCTCACCAAAGCCAAATCCGTTCAAACCGAAGCCCAGAACAACTTTGAAAGCATCAGCAAAACCATGAATGAGAAGAGTTGGAAATTGGCGGCTGATGAAGAACAATCGGGCGGTAAACTGAACGAGGCTGAGCATAACGCACAGAATCAGATTAAAAAAGTCGATTATCTGAATCAGGCTACCCAAGGCACCTCTCAAGCTATGGGGGGACTCGGGCAAGGGATACAAGGTTTTATTCAGGCCGAA
>JAIFNF010000220.1 GCA_020047885.1 Gammaproteobacteria bacterium
GGTTGGGGGGAGGGGTCTGAACGCCTACGCGGCGTTGTACTCATGGGGAGGGGGTTGGGGGGAGGGGTCTGAACGCCTACGCGGCGTTGTACTGTGGCACGGTTGCCGAATGCGGTACCGGTGTTTATGCTTGACCCATCAACCTTCAACTCCCCACCCGTGACCAGATCCATCGCGCTTCCTGAAAGGGGAGGGGCGATTGTGGAACTGGGGTCCCCCCTTGATGAGGTGTTATGTCCATTCGTTCCTTTGAGCAGCATACCCCGCGCATTCATCCTACCGCTTACATCGATGACTTGGCTCTGGTGATCGGCGAAGTCGAGATTGGCGAAGACAGTTCGATCTGGCCGATGAGCGTGTTGCGAGGCGATATTCAGGGCATTCGCATCGGCGCACGCACCAGTATTCAGGATGGGACGATCATTCACGTCACCCACGACAGCCGCTTTTGTCCAGGCGGTCAGCCCACACTGATCGGCAATGATGTCACCGTTGGCCACAAGGTCATTTTGCACGCCTGCACGATTGAAGACTTCTGCCTGATCGGGATGGGCGCGATTGTGATGGATAAGGCGGTCGTGGGTTCGCGGGTGACGATTGGCGCCGGTAGCGTGATCCCGCCGGGTAAGGTGCTGGAAAGCGGGTTTCTCTATGTCGGCAGTCCGGTGAAACAGGTTCGCCCGCTGAATGAACGCGAACTGGAGTTCCTGGAGTACTCGCCGCAGAACTACCGGCGACTCAAGGAGCGGCATCGAGCCATGCGCAGCCGTTAGTCAGGGGGAGTTTCCGGGCTATACTGGCTGCTGTTCATTGACTGATGGGTTACGTTCGCCATGAATCCAATCGCGATTATTCTGCTGATTGTTGTCGTGCTGTTGGCGCTGTACGGCATTGTCATCTACAACCGGCTGGTGAATCTCAAGCATAACGTCGGGATGTCCTGGTCGAATATCGACGTGCTGCTCAAGCAGCGCCATGATGAATTGCCCAAACTGGTTGAGGTTTGCAAGCAATACATGGGCTATGAACGGGACACGCTGGAGGCGGTGATGCGCGCCCGTCATGGGGTCGCTGACGCCCAGCAACGCTACGATCTGCCCGCACTGGGAGCGGCAGAAAGTCAGTTACGGCTCGGGCTGGGTCAATTGTTTGCGGTGGCCGAGGCGTATCCTGAATTGCGGGCCAATGCCAATTTCCGGCACCTGGAGAGTCGTATTACCGGTCTGGAGAACGCCATTGCCGACCGCCGCGAGTTCTACAATGACAGCGTCAATCTGAACAATGTCCGCATTGAACAATTTCCTGATGTCATGGTGGCGCGGTTTTTCAACTTCCGGCTCTTCCGCTTGCTGGAATTCAGTGAGCCGGAAAAGCAGGATGTGGATATAGCCCAACTGTTCCGCTGATCCGTGGCGTCGATGTATTTCCCCGGCTTTCGGAACCCGTTGCTGTTCGGCGTACTCTGGCTGGGCAGCTTTCTGCTGGTGCGGCTGAATGCGTCTGTGGCACTGAAGCCGCCACTGGTGCTGGCGCTGGTCGCATTGGCGCTCGCTGTTCTGGTGGCCAGCGCCTACGGTGCCTTGCATTATGGGCGGCGAGCCTGGCGGTTGGCCGACACGCCGATTGCCCGCATTCGTTCGGCTCCCCAGGGTTATGTGGAGTTGTTTGGCCGTGCCCGGTTGATGGAAGGCCCACCGATTCTGGCTCCGCTTAGTGTGTTGCCCTGCGCCTGGTATGGTTACCAGGTCGAGGAGTGTTGCAATAATCGCTGGCAGACCGTGGACTCGGGTGAGAGCGACAGCTTATTCCTGCTCGATGACGGGACGGGTCAGTGTGTGGTTGATCCGCATGGCGCGGATTTCGTCAAGATTCGCCGCGATGTCTGGTATGGCAATGAGAGTGGGGCGCGGACTCATGCGCTCTGGGGCATCGGTGCGACGTACCGATACACCGAGCAGCGCTTGTTGCCGGGTGAGGAGGTTCATGTGATCGGTGGATTTCGTACCGTGGGCGGGTTGCGTGAAGCGCCGGATCTGCAGCAGACCGTGGCGGCGCTGCTGGAGCAGTGGAAGCGTGATCCGCAGCGCATGGCGCTATTTGACGTGCGGCGTAATGGTCGGGTCGATCCGGATGAATGGGAAGCGGCACGGCGGGCGGCGGAAAAACAGGTGCAGCGAGAACAATTGCAGCACGCGGTCGATCCCGATATTCATCTTTTGGCCGATACTGAGGAACCGTCACGTCCGTTTATTATTGCTGCCTTTCGGGAAGAGAGCCGGCTGATTCGCTATTTTCAATGGCGGGCGGCGGCGTGTCTACTGGCCGCGGTTACGGCAGGTGGGTTGTTGTTGTACGGGTTATAAAGGGGGGTCAGAAATAATTTATGACCGCTATAGCACAATGACTAACGGGCATTCCATTTCACAGCGATAATCAAGAGGTTCGTTATGCTTAAAATCAACGCATTGAAAAGTTTATTGACCGGCCTGACCGTACTGCTGCTCAGTCTGTTCGTCAAGGTCAGCATGGCCGGAGAAGCGTCGCGTCCCCCCTGGAAAGTCGCCATTTTTCGCACGGCTGCCCCCTTTGCCGTTGAAATGGAACAGGGTCTGAAAGACGGTCTGGTGAAACTGGGTTATGTCGAAGGCCAGAATTTGATTTACCTGCCTACTGTAGTAGTCAAGTCGCGGATTGAGGATTTTGCGGAGACCGCCGGGTTGGTCAAGCAGAAACTGGCGGACTCCCCCGATGTGTTGGCAACCATCGGTACCCAGGCCAGTATTCCAGCCTGGAAAATCCTCGAATCGACCAGCACCCCCATGGTATTTACTGGTGTGACTTTTCCAGTAGAAGCGGGCCTGATTACGGCCTATGGTCAACCGACCGGCAAGAATATTACCGGGATTGGCTATTCGGTGTCGCCTAAACAGCGTCTGGAGCTGATTCGCCAGATGTTCCCGAACACTGAGCGTTTTAAAAAAATCGCTTTTTCCTATTCGGGTCAGGTATTACAAGACGCCACCTATGTCAAATATTTGCGGGCTGCAGGATCGGTTGCCGATTGGCAGATACTTTATATCGACTACTTTGATTACACGCAGAATAACCCCAGCCTGCGCTTGCTGATCGACAAATTGCAGAAGTCCAATCCTGATCTGGTGTTCGGTTGGTATGATCTGGACATGTTGGGCAATGACAGTCGGGCGTTTAAGGAACTGCTGGATAAATTGCGTAAACCCTTGATCGCAGTCACCAGTAAGGGTATCGACGAAGGCGCCATTGGTGGCGTGTTGACTGATCATCAGCGGTTGGGCGAACAGCAGGCGGCGATGATTGATCAGATCTTCAAGGGGAAAAAGCCGGGAGATATTCCGCCGATCGAGCCAACCACTTATCTGATCGAATTGAATCTGAAAAAAGCCCAGGAATTGGGGATTCAATTTGACCAAAAAATTATTGAATCAGCGCATCGAGTGATTCGATGAACCGATACCACTGGAAAATCAGAACCAAGATTCTGGTGACGTTGGTTCCAGCGATGGCGCTGTCCATTATCGCTATTGCTGGAACTATTTTCTACAGCTTCAATGCCTTGCATAGCGACTACAAAGCCTTGCTGGAGGATAAAGCATTTGCGTTGAGTGAAAGCGTTCGTCAGGTTCTCAATCAGAATCTGGCGATATTTCCGCTAGATGGGATGGTTTGGACTAGCACTTATTTGAGCGGAGTAGTGGGTAATAACCCGGACATCAGCTATTCCTTTATTGCCGATAAAAACCAGATAATTTTATATCATAGTGATGAAAGAGTACCGGGTGCCCAACTACAAAAATCGGCCTATAGGGACATTCACTATAATGCTATTTTTGAACGGCTGATGTTTCCAGTAGGCGATCACTACGAGGTGATTGTACCCATTGTACAGTCTGATCAAATTATTGGAACGATTCACATCGGTCTTCGCAAGGAATTGATCGACTCAAAGATTTTTAACATGATGATTTTCAGCATCAGCGTCCTGGTTCTGGCGTGGGGTGCAGCCTTGTCGTTGATCTACTGGGTGTTGCAACGCCTGATTATTCAGCCGATGACGGTACTGGCGGAAAAGTCGGTTTATGTCAGTCGTCATCGTGATTTAACCCAACGGATGGTCGTCAATAGCCACGATGAAATCGGGGTGCTGTCTGGCGCGTTTAACGCCATGATTGAAAGTTTGCGCCAGTATTATCAGGACTTGGAAGCGAAAGTCCAGGAGCGCACGGTCGAACTACAGAATCGCAATGCGCAACTGAATAGCGAAATTGAAGAACGCCAGCGACTGGAAGCGTCATTACGGGTCGCTAAAGAGGGCGCGGAATCCGCCAGTCAGGCCAAAAGCGAATTCCTGGCGCGGATGAGTCACGAAATCCGCACGCCGATGAACGCCATTCTCGGAATGAGTGAGTTACTGGCGGAAACCCCGGTCAATGCGCATCAGCGCGACTATCTCCGCACTTTGCAAAGTTCCGGGGAAATGCTGCTCTCGATTATTAACGACATCCTGGACTTTTCCAAGATCGAAGCCGGGCAGGTTCGACTGGAAGTGACGCCGTTTGATGTGGTGGATTTAATCGAAGGTGTGGCACGGATTATCGCCCCGCGCGCCCATGAAAAGGGTCTGGAACTGGCCTTTCGCATTGCCCCGGATGTCTATCCTTATTTGCTGGGCGATCCCACCCGCTTGCGGCAGATTCTGATCAATTTATTGGGCAATGCGGTCAAGTTCACCGCTTGCGGCGAGGTGGTCATCGAGATAGTCGAGGTCAATCCCCCGGTGCCGTCGGCGTCCCCGGTCGAGCAAACCGAACCGGTGGCGCTGCGCTTCAGCGTCCGGGATACCGGCATTGGCATCGCCCCGGAACAACAGGCCGCGGTGTTTGAGAGCTTTTCACAGGCGGATGCGTCGACAACGCGCAAGTATGGCGGCTCCGGGCTGGGGCTGGCGATTTGCAAGCGACTGGTGGAGTTGATGGAGGGACAGATTGGGCTGAATAGTGAACCGGGGAAAGGCAGCGAATTTTTCTTCACCATGACGTTCCCCCGCGCCGCGACTATTCCCGAAAGCTGGCAGATGCCCGAAGCCGAAGCGCGGCGGGCCTTGCAACATCAGCGGGTGCTGATCGTCGATGATACAGCGGCTAACCGATTGTTGCTGCATGATTATCTGGGTCTGTGGGGCGCTCAGGTCGGCATGGCCGATAACGGTCAGCGGGCGCTGGAGGAGATTGGACACGCGCAACAACAAGGTCGTCGCTACACGTTGGTGCTCATGGACATTCACATGCCGGAAATGGATGGCGTGCAGGCGACCCGTTGGCTGCGTGAACGCTATCCCGCACCGATGCTGCCGATTGTGGTGCTGACCTCTGGCGAGTCGCCGGGCGACCGTGAACAACTGGACGCAGTGGGTGTTCAGGGCTATCTGACCAAACCGGTGCGGCGGGCTGATCTGTTCGACGCCCTGCTGGCCGCGCTCGGCAGGAGCGTGACGGCTTTGGAACCGATCTCGATGCGGGGTGGGTTGCCGCCACTGCCGCCCGCCCGCCTGCTCCTGGTGGAGGACATCGCCGCCAATCGCAAAGTCATTGAGAAATTTCTCCAGGACAGCCCGGTGAGCATTGTTGAAGCGGTCAACGGTCGGGAAGCGGTGGCGAAAGCGACGACCGAGCCGTTTGATCTGATCTTAATGGACGTGGAAATGCCCGAGATGGATGGTCTGGAAGCGACCCGGCAGATTCGCGCCTGGGAGGCGCAAACCGGAAAGTCGCGGGTGCCGATTGTGACGTTGACCGCCCACGCCTTTAATGAGCATCGCCAGCATTGTCAGGAAGCCGGTGCCAGCGATTTTCTGGCCAAGCCGGTGCGTAAACTCGACTTGTTACGGTCGCTGGGTCAGTGGCTGACGCCGCCTTCGCCCCTCGTTGCGGAAACTGTTCCAGAGATTCCGGCAGGTTTGGTGGAGTCCAGGGAGCGGGGAGAGCGCCAACCGCCGATCAAGGTGCAGATCAGTGAATTCATGCAGGATTTGTTGCCGGAGTTTATGGAGGAATTGACCGAAGCGCGGGCTAAAATGCACCAGGCAACCGTGAATCACGATTTTGTCGAGTTGCGGCGCTTGGCGCACGGTTATAAAGGCGCGGCGGGCAGTTATGAATTGCCGACGCTGGCGCAGATTCTGCTGGGGTTGGAGCAGGCCGCGTTGAGCGCCGATGCCGAGGCAGCGCTGGCCTGTCTGGCCGAGGTCGACGATTATCTGCATCGGCTCGAAGTGGATTATATTTGATCCCCCGTACTGACCACCCAAGGATTTGCCATGCTGCCTACCTCTGCCCTGACTCGCCCCAAACTTCTGTTGGTGGACGATGTCCGGGCGAATTTATTGCTGCTGGCCAAGGTGTTGGGGCAGGAGTACGACTGCCAGTTGGCGACCGATGGCACCAGCGCCCTGGAGCAGGCGCTCAACGATCCTCCCGATCTGATCCTGCTGGATGTTTTGATGCCGGGTCTGGATGGTTACGAAGTCTGTCGTCGGCTCAAAGTGGATCCGCGCACCGCGCACATTCCGGTCATTTTTCTCACAAATCTCAGCGAGGAGGGCGATGAAAAGACCGGTCTCGAAGCGGGCGCGATTGACTACATTGCCAAGCCGTTTCGCCCGCCGATTGTCAAGGCGCGGGTGCGTAATCACCTAGAATTGAAGCGGCGTGGCGACTGGCTGGAGCAGTTAGCGGGATTGGACGGTTTGCTGGGCATTCCCAACCGGCGGCGCTTCGATGAAATGCTCAGCGCGGAATGGCATCGCGCCCAACGGCATCGCGCACCGCTGGCTCTGATTATGATCGACATTGATTTTTTCAAGCCCTACAACGACCACTACGGCCATCCGCAGGGCGATGATTGTTTGCGCCGGGTGGCTGCCGCTATGTCCATCGTTCCGCGCCGCGCCTCGGATTTTCTGGGGCGTTACGGCGGTGAAGAGTTCGCGGCGATCTTGGCGGATACCGGACTGCACGAGGCGGCGCTGGTGGCGCAACAGATGCGTAGCCGGATCGAGGAACAGGCGATTCCCCACGGTTACTCAGCGATTGCCCCGTATGTGACGATCAGTTTGGGGGTTGCAGCGCGGACGCCGAACCGGGGTGATTCAGCGGCTGACTTGCTGGCCGATGCGGACGCCGCTTTGTATCGAGCCAAGCGCGGCGGTCGTAATCGGGTTGAGCAAGCGCTTTAAACGCTCATTGCCAAAGGCGATGAACTCCGTACCGATCGAAGATCGTGTCGGCGCTCACGAGTGGGATGTTTTCGACCAGCGCCTGCGCCGCCAGCAGGCGGTCAAATGGATCGCGGTGATGCCAGGGCAGATGAGCCTGCCGGTCAGCGTGATCGAGCGTGATCGGCAGCACGGCCAAATCGAGGTCAGCGATGGCTTGATCCATCCATTGACGGAATCCCGGTGAGAGCGTGAGCTTGGCCAGCCCGCTCTTGATTGACAGTTCCCAGATCGTCCCGCTGCTCAAGAGCAGTTGATTTGCAGAATCCTGTAGTATCGTTATCGCTGTCTGACCGAGTTTGCCTGGATCGTCCTGCGCCCAGATGATGCAATGGGCATCGATCAGATACCTCATTCCATGTACTCCTTGAAGTCCGCCGGCGGGGCGTCGAAGTCCGGAGCCATGTAGAGAACCGTCCCTTTCATAGAACCGAGTTGCCGAAGTTTCCTAACAGGCTGGGGAGTTGATACTAACCGGGCTATGATTTGGTTGTTCTCGGTAATCACCACTTCCTCACCCGGCATCAGGCGATGGATGAGTTCTGCCAACGTCGTTTGGGTTTGTTCAAGGGCGATAGTGGTCATGTTCATGGCTCCTGTGGTGATCGTTCATTGGCGTCGGTTAGTGCGATCAAGGTTGCGCCAGCGCCTGTAACACCGCCCGCAAGCTCAGCCACCATTGTTCCAGCGGGCGGCGGTTGGGCAGATCCACCATGTCCGGCATTTGCCTGATTGGGAAATTGCTCAACTTGCCTTCTACTAGCCCGGCAAATACCCCTCCCGCCGAGCCACGCTCAAATTCTTCGGTCAGGAAGTCGATGCTATGCGCGGCCAGCCGGGTGGCCAGAATGCGGTCAAAGGGCGAGGGATTGCCGCCCTGCTGAATGTGGCCGAGGATTGCCCGACGCACGTCAAACAGGCGACCGCTTTCCTCCTCAAACAGCCGTGCCAGAAAGTCGGTGGTGTACTGGTCATTGGCGTGTTCATTGCGAATCGTCAGATAGAACCGCCGCCCGGTGCGGAAACTGGTCAGCATCCGCTCTACATCCGCTTGCAAATCCTTCAGCGTAATACCTTCTTCGGGCAGATAAATCCGTTCCGCACCACCGGCCAGACCGCTCATCAGTGCCAAATAGCCGCAGTGTCGACCCATCACTTCCACGACAAAGCAGCGCCGGGCAGCGGTCGCTGACTGTTTGATGCGATCCAACGCTTCCACAATTACGTTGAGTGCGGTGTCGGCACCGATACTGAGTTCCGAACCGGGCAGGTTGTTGTCGATGGTGGCCGGCAGGCAGATCATCGGAATTTTGAAGGCCGGATACCGGTCGCGCTCGCTGTGGATTTTGTAAATCGCCTGATAGGCTTTCCAGCCGCCAATCACCAGCAGCCCATCCACCTGATGGGTCTCCAGCGTGCGGGCAACCGTATAAAGTTGCTCGGTGGTGGGAACAGACCGGGTCGAACCCAGTTCCGCGCCGCCCAGGGCCGTCCAGCCTTCCACATCGCCCCAATTCAGTTCTTCAATCTGCCCGTTGATCAGCCCCTCGAAGCTGCCGCGCACCCCCAGCATGACGTGGCCACGATCCCGCCCCAGACGCACGGCAGCGCGAGCGGCGGTGTTCATACCCGGTGCCAGACCCGCGCCATGCAGAATCGCAATCCGGCGCGGTTGTGTCGGGGGCGTAACGCTGGGCAGCGCTTCGGCCATTTTTTTGAAAATGTTGAACATCGCGGTGAAGCTGCCGCCCCGGATGTCCATGGCTTTGGCGTAATTCTTCTCGGCGATGGTCGCCGCGACCGCCCGGGTTTGTTCCACACACTGCATTAAGGGGGCGCGGTGGATGCGGTTGTAGCGCACGCCGATCAGTTGCGGTTCGCTGTCCGGGGTTGCCGCCAACAATTCCTCAACCGCGGCATGGCCGACCAGGGTACTCATCCAGCGGTCGTAGACACTCGGGGTTCCTCCGCGTTGGACATGGCCGAGAATCGTCACGCGGGTATCTTCGCCCAATCGTTCCTCCAGCACCTGCCGTACATAGTCGCCGCTGATCGGATGGCCTTCCTGATCGGTGGCACCTTCGGCAACCACCACGATACTGTCCCGGCGACCCGCGGCGCGGCCATGGCGCAACATTTCGCACATCTGGTCTTCCCAGCCGACCGGCGGCGGGTTTTCGGGAATCAGCACATAGTCGGT
>JAIFNF010000181.1 GCA_020047885.1 Gammaproteobacteria bacterium
GTGAATGAGCGAAGTTTCTATAATACCGTTCCCAGTAAGTCAACAGGGTAATGATGATGGTGGACATTCTGGCGCAAGTGGAACGACTCACCCGCCGTTATGGTGAGAACCGGGCGGTCGATGCGGTCAATTTTACGCTCCAGCGCGGGCAGGTGTTGGGCTTTCTAGGTCCTAACGGCGCGGGCAAATCCACCACGATGCGCATGTTGGCGGGGGTGTTAGCCCCGGATGCCGGACGCATTTTGATCCAGGGCGCGGATTTGCTGGATCAGCCCGTCCAAGCCAAGCGTGCACTCGGCTATCTACCTGAACAGCCGCCGCTTTATCGGGAAATGACCGTGGATGAACAATTGCATTATAGTGCCCGACTGCATGGACTCAGCCGTGATGCCAGCCGTCAGGCCGTTATTCGTATCAAAGAGCGCTGTGGTTTGACCGAAGTCGGCCGCCGACTGACCGACCATCTCTCCAAAGGCTATCGGCAACGGGTGGGTATCGCGCAAGCGGTGCTGCATGATCCGGCGGTTATCGTTTTGGATGAGCCGACGGTGGGTCTGGATCCGCTCCAATCGCGAGAGATCCATGTCCTGATCCGTGAATTGGGTCAGGATCGTGGCGTGATTCTTTCCTCTCATCGACTGTCGGAAGTGCAGGCGCTATGCACCCACGTCCAGATCATGCGGACTGGGCGACTGGTTTACGCCAGCGCCCTGGCTGAGCTGGCGGGGCAACGCCCTTCGATGCGCCTGCGTATCGGCCTGCATACACCGCCACTGCCGTCCCGTTTAGCGGAATTGCCAGGCGTAGAACGGGTTGAGGAACTGGGGGAGGGTCGCTTTCGTCTTCATCATTCAGCAGTTTCAGCGCTGACTCAAACGCTGATTGAACAGGCCGGGATTGAGGGTTGGGGGCTGTGGGAATTGACCCCGGAACAAACCAGTCTTGAGCAGATCTTCATTGATCTGATCCTGAAACCAGACGCCATTAAATGATTGCTGTTATTGCAGTTCGCGAATTACGCAACCTGTTTTTATCGCCGCTGGCCTGGACATTGCTAGCCGTTGTTCAGGGACTGCTGGCCTGGATGTTTCTATTGTTGGTGGATGACTTTCGGGAATTACAGGGACGCCTGGCCAGTGTTGAGAATGCGCCAGGGGTGACCGATCTGATTGCTGCTCCCTTGCTACAGGTTGCCGCCTGGATGCTGGTGTTGCTGGTTCCATTGCTGACCATGCGCCTGTTCAGCGAAGAACGCCGAACCCGTACCCTGGATTTACTGCTCTCAGCGCCGGTGACTACCGTGGAAATGGTGCTGGGTAAATATGTCGGCGTCCTGACGTTCCTCCTCGTAACGATTGCGCTGATCGCCATGATGCCGCTGTCGCTGGCACTGGGCGCGACGCTCGATTTTGGCAAATTACTGGCCGGTCTGTTGGGACTGAGCCTGATGGCGGCGGCTATGTCAGCGGCTGGCCTCTACCTGTCCACGCTCACCACTCAGCCTGCGGTGGCCGCCATGGCGACAACCGGTTTGCTGTTAGGGTTGTGGGTGGTGGACGCGGTGAGTACCGCGCCAGGAACCGCCGGTGATCTATCGGGTTATTTATCCCTGCGCCGCCATTACGACGCCTTCCTGCTGGGGCTATTCGACAGCGCTGATCTGGCCTATTACCTGCTGTTCAGCATGGCGTTCCTGGGCCTGGCGATCCTTCGGCTCGACAATCTGCGTCTGCGGGATTGACTTATGCATCTCGACGCCTCGACCCGCCAACGTTTGTGGCTCCAGCATCTGCTGTTCCTGCTCCTGTTCAGTCTGGTGATCGGCCTGCTGGCGTGGCTGAGCGTGCGTTATCCCATCCGGATCGACTGGACGGCGGGCGGGCGCAATACGCTGTCGGTGGCCAGTGAAACTTTATTGACCCGACTGGATCAACCTGTCCGAATCACCGCCTATCTCCGTGACCGTTCCCCGCGGCGCGAGAGTATTGTCCGGCTGGTAGACCGGTATCAGCGCTACAAGTCCGATATCGCCTTGCACTTCGTGAATCCGGATCTGCTGCCGGATCAGGTGCGCCAACTCGGCATCAGTGCAGAAGGTGAGCTTTATGTCGAATATGGCGGGCGCGGTGAAAAACTCCCCCGTCCCGGCGAGCAGTCGTTGACGCAAACCTTGCAGCGGTTGAGCCGTCCTCATGATCGACGGGTTCTGTTTTTGGAGGGTCATGGTGAACGCAAACCACAGGGCGTGGCTAATCACGATTGGGGCGCATTCGGGCGGGAATTGGAGAAAATCGGTATTCAGTCCCGTTCACTCTCCCTGGCAAAGGACGCATTGATTCCCACTGAAGCAGCGGCGCTGGTAATCGCCAGTCCACAAACGCCGCCAGCCCCGAATGAAATTCAGGCAATCCAGGACTATGTGCGGCAGGGCGGTCATCTGCTGTGGTTGCTGGAACCCGGCGATATTTCCGGCTGGTCGGCGCTGGCGGCGGCGCTGGGAATTACCGTATTACCCGGCATCATTGTCGATGCAGATACGCCGCGTCTGGGGATCAAACATCCCGCCCTGATTCCGGTTGCTGATTACGGATTGCATCCCATCACCACACCCTTGCGCGCTCCGACCCTGCTACCCCAGGCGGTCGCGCTGGATGTGCCGCCCGCCCAGGACTGGCAGGCGGCAGTGCTATTGGAAAGCCAGTCTTCAAGCTGGACTGAGACCAGCCCGCTGGACGGTCAGATTCAGTTTGATCCCGATTCGACCGAACGCTCGGGACCCTTGACCGCAGGCGTTGCGCTGTTCCGACCCCGCCCGACTGATGGGAATGTTCAGCAACGGATCGTCATCATGGGCGATGGCGATTTTCTCTCCAACACCTATCTGGGTAATGGCGCTAATCTGGAATTGGGTTTGAATATCCTGAACTGGCTGGCACTGGACGAAGCCTTGATCATGATTCCGCCCCGATCGGTTCCTGATCCGGTTCTGCATCTCTCGGAACGGGCGCTGGCCTGGCTGGCGGTGCTCTTTCTAGTGGTCCTGCCTGCTGGATTTATCGCCAGTGGCTGGCTGATTCGGTTCTACCGGCGGCGGCGTTGACCATGAATGTTCTCCGGCGACGGTACTGGATCAATGGGGGGTTACTTGCTCTGGCAGGTGGACTGGCGGTGCTGGTCTGGTGGGATCCGGGTCAGGAATCGCCGGTGATCTCGCCACTGTTGGCGATACCCATGAGCCAGATTGAACAAGTTACGGTGGTGCGTCCGGGTCAGGAAACGCTGGCTTTCACGCGGCAGGATCAGCGTTGGCAAATGACCGCGCCCGATAGCGGCTGGGCGAATCCGGTGTTGATCCAGCGGGTGCTGGGCATCGCGACCCTGCGTTGTCCACGGCACTATCCAGCAGCCGAACTGGATTTGACGACCCTGCAACTGAAGCCGCCTCGACTCCAGTTGCGGCTGAATGAATGGGAAATCCACTTTGGCGGAACAACGCCTGCTGATGGGCTGCGTTATTTACAGGTTGGCACCACGGTGCATTTTTGCCCGGACGCGCTTTATCCACTACTAACCAGCGCAGCAGCGGGTTTTCTGGCACCGTTGATCGAACCCTTTGAATCTTCTGCAACCAAGGCGCACTGATGCCCGAACTGCCCGAAGTGGAAACTGTCCGGCGCGGCATCGCCCCGCATGTCACCGGCCAAACCGTGACGCACGTGATCGTGCGGCAACCGCGATTGCGTTGGCCGGTTCCGGAAGCGCTAACTACCATGCTGCCGGGACAGATCATTCAGCGCGTGGATCGGCGGGCGAAATATCTCCTGTTCCGCACCGCCGCAGGAACAGCGATTATTCATCTGGGCATGACCGGACGACTGCGGATTCTGTCCGCAGATACGCCTGTGGCGAAGCATGATCACGTCGATATTAGCTTGGGGAGTGGCCGCTGTCTGCGTTTCAACGACAGCCGCCGATTTGGCGCGGTACTCTGGACGACAGAACTGCCGGAACAGCATCCGTTATTGCAAACCCTTGGTCCGGAACCTTTCGATGCTGCCTTCTCCGGTGCCGGGCTTTACGAACGGGCGCAGGGGCGAACCCTGTCAGTCAAGCCGTTCATCATGGATCACCACATCGTGGTCGGGGTGGGGAATATCTACGCCAGTGAATCGCTGTTTGCCGCACGGATCAATCCCGTGCGCCCGGCGGGACAGATTACGTTGGCCGAATACGAACGGTTGGCGGAAGCGATTCGGGAAATTCTGGAAGAGGCCATTCGCCAGGGCGGCACGACCTTGCGGGATTTCGTTGGCGGCGATGGCAAACCCGGTTATTTCCGGCAACAACTCTGCGTGTACGATCGCTACCAGTTGCCTTGCCGCGCCTGTGGCGAACTCATCGACCGCTGCCGACTGGGGCAACGGTCAACCTATTACTGTCCGCACTGTCAGCATTAGCGGGTTCCAACATACCCAACTGGAAGCGCTCAAACATCCAGGTTGAGTACATCCAGCGCATTCTGCTCAATGAAATCGCGGCGCGGTTCGACCTGATCCCCCATCAGCGTGGTAAATACCTCATCGGCGGCGACGGCATCCTCAATCCGCACCCGAAGCAGGCGACGGCTTTCCGGATTCATGGTGGTGTCCCAAAGCTGATCAGGATTCATCTCGCCCAACCCCTTATACCGCTGGATATGCTGGCCGCGCTTGGCTTCATCGAGCAACCAGTCCATCGTCGCCCGGAAGTCGCCCACCGACTGGGTGCGTTCACCACGCCGCACCTGCGCCTCCCCGGCAAACAACCCGGCAACCCGAACGCCAAACTCCGCCAGCGCAACATATTCCGGAGAAGCAAAAAACTCTGCGGTTAACCGCGCCTGGCGCACCACACTATGGGCGCGGCGGGTGATTAAAACCCCATAGCCCTCACCATCTTCACGCGGTTCGATAGCCGCTTCATAAATGGAAGATGCGCTTTTTTGGATATTCAGTCGGTCGATCAATTGAGCTGCCCATTCATTCATTCGGGCAACATCGCACAGTTGATCCGCATTCATATACGGCTGATAGATGAGTTGCTCCAGCAACAAGCGATCATAGCGCCGGGAGAGCCGATCAATCGTCGCCATGACTGCCATATAACCACGTGTCAGTTCCTCCAGCGCCACGCCAGTTGTCGCTACCGCATCACCCGTAGTTAGCGCTGCGCCATCCAGCGCGGCCTGCAACAGATAGGTCGAAAGTTCGGCATCATCCTTAACATATTGCTCCTGTTTGCCCCGCTTGACTTTATAGAGCGGTGGCTGGGCAATATAGATATAGCCGCGTTCGATTAATTGCGACATTTGCCGATAGAAAAATGTCAGCAATAATGTCCGAATATGCGATCCATCCACATCCGCGTCAGTCATAATAATAATACGATGATAGCGCACCTTGTCTGGGTTAAATTCTTCCCGGCCAATCCCGCAACCCAGCGCAGTAATCAACGTCCCCACTTCAGCAGAGGCCAGCATCTTGTCAAAACGCGCCTTTTCGACATTCAGAATCTTGCCCTTAAGCGGCAGAATCGCTTGAAAGCGGCGATCACGCCCCTGTTTCGCGGAACCACCCGCGGAATCCCCTTCCACCAAAAACAGTTCGGATCCCGCTGGGTCTTTCTCCTGACAATCCGCCAACTTGCCCGGCAACCCGGCAATATCCAGCGCCCCTTTACGGCGGGTCATCTCCCGGGCGCGGCGCGCTGCTTCACGGGCGCGGGCGGCATCGACAATCTTGCCGGTAATCGCCTTGGCTTCATTCGGCTTTTCCAGTAGAAACTCTTGCAACTTCTCCGCCACGATGGACTCTACGGCGGGTTTGACTTCGGAGGACACCAGTTTGTCTTTCGTCTGCGAGGAAAATTTTGGATCATGCAGCTTAACCGATAATACCGCGGTTAATCCCTCACGGGCGTCATCGCCACTGGTTTCCACCTTGGCCTTTTTCAGAATGCCTTCGGCGTCCATGTACTGATTCAGGGTCCGCGTCAATGCACCGCGTAAACCGGCTAAATGCGCGCCACCGTCCCGCTGCGGAATGTTGTTAGTGAAGCAGAACACATTTTCCTGGTAGGAATCATTCCACTGCATCGCCAGTTCCACCCGGATTTCATCGCGGGTTGCGTCCAGATAAATAACGCTGTCATGCAATGGCGTCTTATTACGGTTTAAATGCTCAACAAAAGCCTTAATACCGCCCTGATATTCAAAACTGTCTTCCTTGCCGGTGCGCTCATCGTTCAGGCGAATGCGCACCCCAGAATTGAGAAAAGACAGTTCCCGCAAGCGCTTGGCCAGGATGTCGTAGTGGAAGCTGATATTAGTGAAAATGACGGCGCTGGGCTTAAAGCGGATTTCCGTGCCGGTCAAATCCGTCTCACCGACCAGCCGCAGTGGCGCTTGTGGATTGCCCAGTCGGTAATCCTGCTGATGCAACTTGCCATCGCGGCGGATGGTCAGTCGCAGCGACTCAGACAGCGCGTTGACTACCGACACGCCCACCCCGTGCAGGCCGCCGGAAACCTTGTAGGAACGGTCATCAAATTTACCGCCGGCGTGCAGCACGGTCATGATCACTTCGGCGGCGGAGCGACCCTTGGAATGCTCGTCGGTCGGGATGCCACGTCCGTTATCCACCACGGTAATCGATTCATCGGCATGAATCGTGACACTGACTTCGGTGCAATACCCGGCCAGTGCCTCGTCAATGGAGTTGTCCACCACCTCGAACACCATGTGGTGCAAGCCGGTGCCGTCATCCGTGTCGCCGATGTACATGCCCGGCCGTTTGCGGACGGCGTCCAGCCCTTCCAGGACGGTGATGCTCGATGAGGTGTAGGACGAATCGTTCATGAACCCTGCCTTCCTGAATCCGTAATGAGAGCGTGGATTATATCACTTCAGGGGCGGGAATCGGGGGCGGATCGGAAACAGCGGTCATTTCACCCGCCGCCAGGTGAAAGGTGTGCGCTTCCCGCCATGCAGCGCTGTCCAGAAGCCCCGGTTCAATGGCGGTGACGAATAATTGCGCATCGAGCGCCGCCAGCGTTTGCATGACCCGCGCCCGGTTGGTCGAGTCCAGTTCCGCGGGCAGATCGTCGATCAACAGGATGCAGGCATCGCCGACATGGCGCTGGTACAAATCCGCCTGCGCCAGCACCAGAGCGATCACCAGTAGTTTCTGCTGACCACGGGACAGCGCTTCCGCCGGTGGGCGTCCCGCAATGCGAATGGCAAAATCAGCCCGGTGCGGACCGATTCGGGTATGGCCCTGCTGGCGATCCTGATCGCGTCCGCTGCGCAACCAGTCCACGAATCCCCTTTCTGGCGGCTCCAGCGGCCATCCACGGCGATAATCGACCTGCACCCCATCCATGGCCAGGGTTTCCGGGGAAAATCGCTCTAAAGCGCCTCCCAGCGCCTTACAGAACCTTTCCCGCCACTGGTCGAGCAGGGTGGCCGCCGCCGCCAGTTCGCCATCCCAGGCATCGACCGCCCGATTGGCCGATCCGGAACGCAGAGCCGCATTGCGCGAACGCAGGGCGACTCCGTAGCGCCGCCAAGCGTCGAGAAATCCGGGTTCGTGGTGGAACAGCCCCCAGTCCATGAACCGGCGCCGCTGTTGTGGCCCATCCTCGAGCAACCGGTGGCTATCCGGATTCAGCAGCAACACCGGCGTCTGGCGAGCCAGTTCCGCCAGTGAGCGGGTCGGGACACCGCCGATGCGGGCGGTCAACTCGCGGGCCGTTCGTTCAATACCGACCGGAATGCGGCGACCGTCGCTACCGCTCATGGTAGCCACGATGCGGAAAGCGGCAGCACCAGTCTGAATCATCTCCCGGGGCAACTGGGCGCGGAACGAACGTCCCCGCCCCAGAAAATACAACGCCTCCAGCAGACTGGTCTTGCCGGAGGCGTTGGGGCCGATCAGCAGATTCAGGCCGGGCGAACAGTCCATCCGCATCGATTGCAGGTTACGAAACCCGGCCATGTCGAGATGGGCGACGCGCATTCAGGCGATGACCCGAACCTCGAACCCCGAATCCCGCCTCAAAGCCGCATGGGCATGATGACATGCCGACCGCCACTGCCTTCGGCCTCTTCGATCAGGCAACTGCTGGCGGAATCGGAGAACGACAGCTTGGCGAGTTCACCCGCTAACGCGCCCAGGGCATCCAGCAGGTAGGTCACGTTGAAGCCGATTTCCAGCGGCCCCCCGCTGTAGTTGATCTCGACTTCCTCCTCGGCTTCTTCCTGATCAGGATTCCGCGCCTTCGCCCGCAGAATCCAGTCTTCGAGTTGCAGCGCAACGCCGGTGGTTTTGTCGTTGAGGACGATGCCGGCGCGGGCCAGCGCACTGCGCAGCACCTGCCGGTCGGCGATGACCACCCGATTGCCCTCGCGGGGGATAACGCGCTGGTAATCGGGGAACTTGCCGTCAATCAGCTTGGAGGTGAAGCGGATATCACCAAGGATGACGCGCAGATGGTTGGTGCCGATTTTCAGGATGACTTCGGCATCGCTGTCCGCCAGCAGCCGCATCAGCTCCAGAATGCCCTTGCGCGGGACGATCACTTGGCGTGCTTCTACGGTGGCGTCTTCGGTTTGCAATTCCTGAAACGCCAATCGATGACCATCAGTGGCTACCAAGCGCAGGACGTTGGCACCGACTTCCAGCAACAACCCATTCAGGTAGTAGCGTACATCCTGCTGAGCCATGGCAAAGTGGCTGCGCTCAATCATGCCGCGCAACGCGCCCTGATGAACGCGGATGTCGCCATCGAAGGGTAGATCTTCCAGCGTCGGGAAATCACTGGCGGGCAGGGTGACCAGGGTGAACCGGCTACGTCCACAGCGCACTGTGGCCTTGTCGCCTTCCACGGTGATGGTCACCGTACCGTCCTCCGGGAAGGCGCGCAGGATGTCGTGCAACCGGCGGGCGGGCAGCGTGGTTTCACCCGGTGTTTCCGCGGGCAGATCGGCGCGTGCCGACAGTTCGACTTCCAGATCGGTCGCGGTCAGGGTGAGATCCTGTTCCCGTGCGGCCAACAAGACGTTGGTCAGGATGGGTAACGTTTGCCGACGTTCAACAGCGCCGATGACCGATTGCAGCGGTTTGAGCAATTGCTCACGCTTGGCTTCCAGCTTCATGGAGTTCTCCAGGTGTGTTCATAGACCCGTGGCGTTGCGCCAGAGGGCGGCGAGGCTATTCCTGACTAAAGTCAGGGGTTTTAAAATTTTTCCGTTTCGGGGAGACCCGAAATCTTGGCCGGTCAATCATATCTTTTTTTTATATATAAAAGACTTGATTGTTGTTGTGTCGGGCATTTTCTGTGGATAACTTTTTTTTGTTGTTTATTTTCAATTGATTACAAGCGTTTTGCCTGTGGATAAGTCTGTGGATAAAATGTGGATAAGTCGGTTTGCCTGTGGATAACTTTTTTTGGTCGAAAAAGTTATCCA
>JAIFNF010000046.1 GCA_020047885.1 Gammaproteobacteria bacterium
ACAGTTTGCGAAGGCCGCTGGTCATGCCGCCTTGTAACTTGTCCCCCAGAACTTTATGCGCCAGATGCGTGGCCGCCAGGTTAAAGCGGGTCGCGGCAGTGACCCCGGCAAAATGGTTCGCCACCCAATCACCGATCCGCTGCGCCGTTTTGCCGCGCTGTTGACTGCGAACCTTCAGCATCATCGCCCCGGTGTTAATGCCGACTGGGCAGGTCAGAGAACACAAGCTGTCGGCGGCGCAGGTTTCCAGACCCTGGTATTGATACGCCTCATGGATAGCTTGCAAACGGCTAGCGTCTTCACCTGCCGCTTGTAACCGGGCGATTTCCCGCAACCCGACGATGCGCTGGCGCGGCGACAGGGTCAGGGCGCGGGAGGGGCAATTGGGTTCACAAAAGCCGCATTCGATGCACTTGTCCACCAGCGGATCGACCGCGGCCATCGGCTTTATATTTTTAAGATGCGCCTCCGGGTCGTCGTTGAGGATCACGCCGGGATTAAGCAGATGATGCGGATCGAATAACTCCTTAATCTCGCGCATTAATTGATACGCCTGCTTTCCCCATTCCAGTTCAACAAACGGCGCGATATTACGGCCGGTGCCGTGTTCCGCCTTCAGCGAGCCGTCATACTGATGGACGATCATCCCGCACACATCATCCATAAACTGTTTATAACGCTGCGTTTCCGCCGGCTTGGAGAAATCCGGGGTAATCACAAAATGCAGATTCCCTTCCAGCGCATGGCCGAAAATGATCGAGCCGGTATAGCCGTGCTGGTCGAACAGCCGTTGCAGATCCAGGGTCATCGCCGCCAACTGGGGGACGGGAACCGCGACATCTTCGATGATGACCGTGGTGCCGGTCGCTCGCGCCGAACCGACCGATGGGAACAGGCCCTGGCGGATCGCCCATAACTGGGTGAATTCTTCCGGCCGGTCGGTGAACTGAAACGGGAACAGGGTCGGCATGGCGGCGATGGAAGCGGTGATCGCCTCGACCTGAGTCTGTAGATTCACCGGATTCGCCGCCCGGGTTTCCACCAACAAAGCCGCGGCGGTTTCCGGCAATTCCTTGAAATAAGGTGGCATTCCCGCCTTGTTTTCCACCGAGCGGATCGAGGCTCGATCCATCAGTTCCACTGCGGCAACCGGCTGGGTTTTCAGCACCGCCACCGCTTCGCAGGCGGTCTGAATATCAGGGAAAATCATCAGCGCCGTGGCTTTGTGGCTGTGTTCTTCGACGGTGTGATAAGTGATCTCGGCGATGAACCCCAGCGTACCTTCGGAACCGATCATTAAGTGCTGGAGGATTTCAAAGGGATCCTGGTAATCCACCAGCGCGTTGAGGCTGTAGCCACAGGTGTTCTTGATTTTGAACTTCTTACGGATGCGCTCGGCTAGCGTGACCTCGGCGCGGGTGCGCTGACCGAGTTCGGCGAGTTGGGCGAGTAAGGCACCGTGACTGAGGCTAAACGCTTCACGACTGGCGGGATCAGCGGTATCCAGAATCGCGCCGTCCGCCAAAATCACCCGCATACTTTTCACAGTCTGATAACTGTTCTGCGCCGTGCCGCAACACATCCCGCTGGCGTTATTGGCCGCGATGCCACCGATCCAACAAGTGTTGATCGAGGCCGGATCCGGGCCGATCTTGCGCTGATAGGGTGCCAGATAGCGGTTGGCGTGACCGCCGATAATGCCCGGTTGCAGAGTGATCGTCGCGGCATCCTGACCGATTTGCCAATGCCGCCAGCTATCGCCTAATTGCAGCAACACCGAATCGGTCACCGCTTGCCCGGACAGACTGGTGCCGGCGGCGCGAAAGGTCACCGGCGTTTCATGTTGGTGGGCCAGCGCCAGAATCCGCTGCATCTCGGCTTCACTCTCGACCCGCACGACCAGTTGCGGAATCAGTCGGTAGAGACTGGCATCGGTGCCATAAGCGAGAGTCCGCAAAGGATCGCTGATCAGGCGTGTTTCGGGAATAAATTGCCGGAGATCGCGGTGCAGTTGTTCATGGGCATTCGGTAACATCGGTCGTTCATCCTCGTTTTGGTCATGAGCGCCCCGGACAAAGCAGCGCGCTATTTTTTTGGTGATGACTCACCCGTCCTCTCCAAAAAAGGGGGAGAAGAAAAGGGCATAAAAGTGGTGTGACAGGGGGAAATACGGAGCGGTTTAGCCGTCGAGAATCAGCACCACTAATTCCTTGGGACCGTGTACGCCAAAGGTTAAAACCAATTCAATATCGGCGGTTTTAGATGGGCCAGAGATGAGTAGAACATTGGTCGGCATCTGCTCCCGCCAATGCTCACGGGCAATGGCTTGCGCCAGGGAATCGTGGATTTTAGCAGCGTCCAGCACGGCAATATGCAGCGCTGGCGCGAGAGACATCAGGCGCGGTTCATCAGCATCCGGCCACAAAATCAAGGCGCCCACATCGGCGAGACCGCCCTGCGTTGAGGTGATGCTGGCGTCAATGCTGAACAGGCGTTCCTTGCTCTGCTCAACAGCTTCGGTATAACCCACCAAGGGCGGCAAATCACCTTCCCAGGCTGCCGCTAACGTCTCGCCAATCAGGGTAGCTGGCGCATAAAGCAGGCCGTTTAATTCCCGTTTACGCAGAACTTTTTTGAGCGCATCAACCCAATCGGCTGGGTGAGTGACGACGACTTCAGTGTGCATGGTTTCCATGCGCTGCTTGAGTTGCGCTATTCGCTGCGCACGACTCAGTTCAACTTCCGCTAATGCGCCAGGTTCGGGAGTAACCACCACGTCTTGCGGCGCACTGACCCGGAGTCTTGTCAAAATATTACTGCGAGCGTTACTCATCACGAAGCCCCTTTTCTTTAGCCAGTGTGTGCAAACTCTTGGCGGCAAATTTTGGCAAGATTCTGGATTGGCTCCAGTATTTCAACAAGCCCACTTTGGGCAATTTCGGCAGTTGTGAACCGATTAGTCCCAGTAATTTGGCGCTCAAGGCATTCGCCCAGGGCATCACATTATTCAATGCCCAGCCTTTCCAGGTCAGACTTTCTGTAGCGTTCGCTTTATAACCGTGGCCTTTGACTGAATGCGGCGCATCGGCTTTCTGGTAAGATTCGTTACGCAAGCGGCGCAGAATGTCGATAATCGGAATCTTGACCGGGCAGACTTCTTCACAGGCTCCGCAAAAGGTGGAAGCCGTCGCCATGGCTCCGGCATTCGCCAAGCCTTCGATTTGTGGCGTCAAAATTGAGCCAATTGGGCCGGGATAAACATAGCCGTAAGCGTGCCCCCCGAGTCGGGTATACACCGGACAATGATTCAAACAGGCGCCACAGCGGATACATTT
The DNA here is from genome assembly GCA_020047885.1 of Gammaproteobacteria bacterium. The sequence goes on from JAIFNF010000046.1 coordinate 3,336, forward strand.
CAAAGTTTCCCGCAATTCCGGATCCGCCCAGATTTTTGAGCGGCCATTATCGAGTAGCACCAGATGGACTTCCCTGGGGCCATCTTTCTCACCCGGTTTGCGCGGAGACGTAATCATATTGAAATAGGTCGTGATCAACTGGCCGGTGGCGGAACCGGTCAGCAGGCGCAACAAGGGCGGCACATCGTCCAGGCGTTCGACGACTTTCTCCAAACCCATCACAGCGATATGGACCGGCGGTGCCGTCGTACACATCCGGCCATTGCCTTCGTTTTCCACCAGACACAGCGTGCCGGTTTCCGCCACGGCAAAATTGACGCCACTCACCCCCACTTCACCGGCAAAGAACTTTTCGCGTAATACCTTGCGGGCGATGGCGTTGAGTTCTTCAACCACTTCCGTGTAGGGGGTATCAGGGATTTTTTCGTGAAACAGCCGGGCAATTTGATCGCGATTTTTATGAATCGCCGGGACGATAATATGCGAGGGCGTTTCGTGATCCAGTTGAATAATGTATTCACCTAAATCAGTTTCCAGCGCCTCAATATGATGTTCCTCCAGGAAATGATTAAGGTGCATTTCCTCCGACACCATCGACTTCCCTTTGATAACGCGACTGGCGTGATGGCGCTGAATGATTTCCAGACAAATCTCACAGGCTTCTGCCGGAGTTTCTGCCCAATGCACCTGAATCCCGTTGGCCGTGCATTGCTTTTCCAGTTGCTCCAATAAATCCGGCAACTGCCGCAAAGCCCGTTGGCGAATTTCATCGCCTTTCGCGCGTAATTGCTCAAAAGCGACGGGGTCAGAAAATAAAGTCCGGCGTCTTAAACCCAGTGTATCCATCGCATTGCGCAGATTGCGGCGCAATTGCGGATCGTTAAGGGCTTTAGTGAAATTTTTGGAGAAATTAACGACGGCTGGATTACCCATGAACGCGCTCCCGGATAAATTCGGCAATATGTTTTGCGGGAATGGGACTCTTCTGATAACCCAGTGCGCCGCCAATATGCATCAGGCAGCCGCAATCACCGGACAACACCATACTGGCGCCGGTCTGCTCAATATCTGCCACCTTATCGTTGACCATCGCCGAGGATAAATCGGCCTGCTTGACCGAGAACGAACCGCCGAAACCACAGCATTCCCGCTCACGCTGCAATTCAACCAACTCCACATTTTTCAACTGGCGCAGCAGGGCTTTGGAATAATCAATCACGCGCATTTCCCGTAGGGCGCTACAGGACGAATGCCAGGTCACTTTAATCGGGGGGCCGCAGTCTTCAAGTTGAATGTCCAGTACCGTGACCAGAAACTCGGTCAGCTCAATCACCCGACTGGAAAAGCGCTGGACTTCCGCAGCTTCAGGTTGATCGGCAAACAGCTTGGGATAGTGATGTTTCAGCATCCCGCCGCAGGAACCGGAGGGAACCACAATCGGATGGTCATGGGGAAAGGCTTTCAATTGCTGCCGGGCGACTTTCCGCGCTTCTTCGGGAAAACCGGAGTTATAAGCTGGTTGGCCGCAACAACTTTGCTGCTGGGGAAAGAGAACTTCGATCCCTTCGCGCTGAATTAACTCGATGCCGGCCATTCCCGCCTGGGGATAACACAGATCGATGAGACAAGTACCGAAGTAATACACCTTCCGGGGACGGATGGGCATAGTGACCTTCCTGCTTCGACTTTGGTGGTTAATGTCGCCTGTGTGCAGTGGGACGTATCCCGTGGACTCAGCACTACGGCGGCTTGTTGTTGTACCTGCTTGACCCCATTCGTCGTGAACGAACGCTTTGGTCATTTGGTCTGACCAAAGAATAGCAATGGATTTTCTGGTTTGCAATAGTTTGGTAACATGGTCTGACCAAAAAAATTGGACGCTGGAAACCTGCGCTATAAACGATGCCGGCGTCGTGGTATCCTGATGAAGGATGCTGCATAGCATCAATAGTGCAAAACGAGGTTTACTGCGTGGGTCATGTCATGCCATTTCAAACGATTAACCCGCCGAAAGTCGCGGATGTCATCGTCAGTCAGATTGAACAGTTAATCCTGGAGGGCGTGCTGAAACCGGGTGAGCGGCTGCTGCCCGAACGGGAACTGGCGCAAGAGATGAATGTGTCGCGCCCCTCGTTGCGTGAAGCGATTACGACGCTGAAATCGAGAGGGCTATTAAAGAGTGCGCGGGGGGGCCGACCTTATGTCGTGGACATCATCGCACCGACCCTGACGGATCCCTTGATCGAGCTGCTCAAAAATCATCCCAATGCCATGTTTGACGTGCTGGAAATGCGCCACGCGCTGGAAGAAGTAGCCGCGTACTTCGCCGCGCTGCGTGCTACTGAAGCGGATCGGGAAATTTTGCGCCGCCGGTTTGCCACGTTGGAAGCGATTCAGCAGGGTGAACATGAACCGCAACATGACTCGATTGCGGATGCTAATTTTCACCTCGCTATCGCCGACGCTTCGCACAATGTGGCGCTGATCCATGTCATGCGCGGCCTGTTTAACCTGCTGTTGAGCCATATCTGCCGGTCGCTGGAGCGGCTCTATACCCGCGAAAGCAGTTATGTCATCGTCCATTCCCAACATCGGGCGATCTTGAACGCGATCCTGGAACGGGACCCGGAAGCCGCCCGCCAGGCTGCTCACCTGCATCTCACCTTCGTTGAAACCACCTTGCGCGAACTCGATGAAGAAGCGACCCGGCAGGAACGCTCGCAGCGCCGTTTGTACAACGCGCCGGTGTTGGAAGCCAGCGTCTAGCGACGAACCTGACCGGACAAGGAAACGCTGTTTGATCGTCAGTACGCTAACAGTCTGTCAGGTATACTGCCCACCGTCATAACTTGACCTTTTTAACCGCCAAGACGCCAAGGTCGCCCAGCGTCTTCGCTGGTTTTAATCTGCGTTCATCTGCGTTCATCTGCGGATCACAATGTTCAGTTTATGGCAGTGCCAAGTATAACGGTGTGTCGGGTGCTCTGCGCGAGGCGGGCGTGTTGCCGTGGTGAGTCTACGGGCGGATCTACCGCTTTTCCCCGGCAAACAGCGCTGCGCCGACCATGCCGGCCTGATTGAGCAGGCGAGCCGGAACGACTGGAGTCTGCGTGGTGATCTGCGGTGCAAATTTGTGAAGCTTTTTGCTGGCGCCACCGCCCAGTACGATTAAATCCGGCCAGAACAGATTTTCCATAGTGATCAGATAGTGGTTAAGACGATCGCCCCAATCTTTCCATTTGAGCTGCTGGGCGTCGCGCACGGCTTCCGAAGCATAGCGTTCGGCCTCCAGTCCATTATCGAGAAAAATATGGCCGAGTTCGGTGTTGGGCAGTAACTGGCCATCGCTAAACAACGCCGTGCCCAGGCCGGTGCCAATCGTGACGATGAGCACCACGCCGGAAACGTTCTGACCCGCACCAAACCGCATTTCCGCCAGCCCGGCGACATCGGCATCGTTGGCGACCTGTACCGGGCAACCGGTTTGTATTGAGAAATAATCGGCCACTGGCAGCCCGATAAACGCCGGGTCGATATTGGCGGCAGTGCGGGCGATGCCATGCTGGATCGCGGCGGGAAAGCCGATGCCGACAGGACCGGACCAACTGTGCTGCTCGACCAGTTCCTTTAACGTGATACCGACCGACTCGGGCGTCGCGGGAGTAGGCGTCGCGATGCGCAGGCGTTCAGTAACCAGTTCCCCGGTCGAAGTTTCGACTATCGCGCCCTTGATCCCCGTGCCGCCGACATCAATACCCAGGATTTGCATGTTTATTGCCTTTTCAATAATGAGAAACCAGAATGTTATACTGATTCTTGTCAAGTTTAACTCGAAAAAACGTCCTCACCCCCAACCCCTTTCCCACGGGGACAGGGACGTTTTTAGACCACCGCTTAAGCGATAGAACCACAGGAGACCGCACGGATGATCGGTGAAAATCAGCAACCCACGATCATGGTGGTGGATGATGTCCCGATTAATTTGAAAGTTCTGGGCATGTTGCTGCACAGACACGGCTACCTCGTGGTGCCGTTGACCGGTGGCGAGCTGGCGTTGCGCGCCGCCGCCCAAGATCCACCGGACTTGATCCTCCTGGATATTATGATGCCCGGGATGGACGGTTTCGAGGTCTGCCAGCGATTGAAAGCCGATGAAACGCTTCGCGCCATTCCGGTCATCTTCATCAGTGCGCTGGACGATACCGCGCACAAGATCCGAGCCTTTACCGAAGGCGGCGTGGATTATGTCGCTAAACCCTTCCAGGAACAGGAACTGCTGGTACGCGTCCAGACGCATCTGAGCCTGCGCCGAATGCAGCGCGAACTGGAAAAACACCAGCGGGATCTGGAGGCGCTGGTCGAGGAAAAAGTCCATCACCTGCAAACCGTTCTGGATGCCGTTCAAGCCGGTGCCTGGAAGTGGAATGTGCAAACCAATGCGATCTGTTTCGACGATCGCTGGGCGTATGCGCTGGGCTACCGATTGCAGGAACTGGAGCCAACCACCCAAGCCACCTGGGAAAGCCGCGTTCACCCGGATGATTTGCCGATGGCGCTGAGTGCGCTGTCCGAGAGTCTGGAGGGCGAGCGGGAACGTTATGAAGCCGAATACCGTATCCAGCACAAAAACGGTCAGTGGATCTGGCTGCGCAGTATGGGGCGCGTGATGCAGCGAACGCCGAATGGCGAACCGCTGGTGATGGCGGGCATCGATATCAATGTGACCGAGCAGAAGACGCATCAGGCGAAGCTGGAATTTGTCACGCATAACGATGCCTTGACCGGGTTGCCCAATCGCGGGCTGTTTGCCGAGTTCTTGCGGGCGATGATGAACGTCTGTCGTCGAACCCGAACCCGACTCGCCGTGGCTTACATCGATATTGATGGCTTTGCGGCGATCAATAAAATCTACGGTCGCCAGACCGGCAACCAGTTGATCATTGAACTGGCTCGGCGGGTGCAGGAGTCGGTGCGTGAGCGCCGCCATCTGGCGCGGATCGGCGGCGATGAACTGGCGGTGATTCTGAGCGGGCTGGAGCGGGCGGACGCGTTCCTTGCCCCGGTGCAGCGCCTGATCGATGCGGTCTCCCGCCCCATGGTCATCGGCGAGCAGAGTATCGTCATGACCGCCAGTATCGGCATTGCCCTCTTTCCGCAGACCGACACGGTGGATGCCGAACAATTGCTGCGTCAGGCGGGCCAGGCGATGTACCAGGCCAAGGTGGCGGGTAAGAATCGTTATCATGTTTTTGATCCCGAGTATGACGGGAGTGTGCGCGAGCGCTATGAGCGGATTGACGATATCCGCCAGGGGCTGATGCGTCATGAGTTTGTGCTGTACTACCAACCCAAGGTCAATATGTACAGCGGCGACTGCATCGGTTTTGAAGCACTGATTCGCTGGCAGCATCCCGATCGGGGTTTGTTAGCGCCGGGGGGCTTCCTGCCGGTTCTCGACCAGCATCCGTTGTTAATCGCGCTGGGTGACTGGGTCATCGAGGCGGCATTGAGACAGTTGGCCGACTGGAACGCCCAGGGGCTGAAAACGACCGTCAGCGTCAACGTCGACGGCCTGCAACTCCAGGATCCTGAATTCGCCGCCCGGTTGGAGCGGCAACTGCAAGCACAACCCTCGGCGACGCCGCAGCAACTGGAACTCGAAATTCTCGAAACCGGTGCACTCGCGGATATGGCACGGGTTTCAGCCTTGATTATTGACCTGCAGGGCATGGGGGTGGCCTGTGCGCTGGATGATTTCGGCACCGGTTTTTCATCGCTGACGTTTCTCAAGCGGTTCGCGGCGCATACGGTCAAGATCGATCAGAGCTTTGTCCGCACGATGCTGACCGATGTCGAACAAGCGGTCATTATCGACAGTATTGTCGGGCTGACGCGCCGCTTCGAGCGGCAGGTGCTGGCTGAGGGGGTGGAAAGCGAGATTCATGGCAATCTGCTATTGGAGTTGGGCTGCGAACTGGGTCAGGGTTATGGCATTGCCCGACCGATGCCGGCGGCGGACGTTCCCGAATGGATTGCCGGTTGGCATCCACCGGCTTCATGGGGGGAAAGTAGCGCAGTGGTGTATGAGAATATGCCGATTCTTTTCGCTGAATTGCAGCACCGCGCTTGGTTCAATGCGCTGCAAA
>JAIFNF010000041.1 GCA_020047885.1 Gammaproteobacteria bacterium
AACCAACGACCCCCACCATGTCAAGGTGGTGCTCTAACCAACTGAGCTACGCGCCTAAGCGATAGGCGCGGAAGAGTACCCAAAGAAACCCGGCTTGGCAAGGATTAAATTGCAAAAAGCCCATTTGCGCAGCCCCGCGATTTCCTGCAAAGTTGCCAGATAACCCATCTGCCCGGAACCCGACTCAAAGGAACCTGATTTTATGAAATTCTGTAGCCAGTGCGGCGCTCCCGTCATCCTGCGCACCCCCACGGGCGATAATCGGCCCCGGCATGTTTGCGAGTCCTGCGATACCGTTCACTACCAGAATCCCAAAATTGTCGCCGGTTGCATTCCCGAATGGCAGGGACGGATTTTGCTCTGTCGGCGCGCTATCGAACCGCGCTATGGGTTGTGGACCTTGCCGGCGGGGTTCATGGAAAACCATGAATCGGCGGTCGCGGCGGCGGCTCGCGAGACCTTGGAGGAGGCCAACGCGGTGGTGGAGAATCTCAGCCTGTATAGCCTGTACTCCCTGACTCATGTTAGTCAGGTGTATTTGATGTTTCGCGGTCAACTGAAGGATGGGCAGGCCAGCGCCGGTGAGGAAAGTCTGGAGGTGGGTCTGTTTACTGAAGCGGAGATTCCCTGGGAGGAGATGGCGTTTACGGTGGTTCGCGAGACGTTGCAGCACTATTTCGCGGATCGACAGACCGGCTCGTTTACTCTGCATGTTGGCGACATCTTCCTTGAAGCGGAGCACTACCGGGTGCATCGGTATGCCTGAGCTTCGACCGACCTCAAATGAGATGCTGTCTCAAAACTCCCCTCGCCCGCGTGCAGAAGAGGGTTATGCATGGCGCAACTGCAGCCGCCAGATGAGTCCGACCGTAATATCATCCCCGCTGCCTTGTTGCGAGGCTTCATGGAGCCAGCCGGTCAAGTTCGGTTTCACGGCCTGCTCGCCTTCATCGCGCAGGAGCGCCCAGTAATCCCGCGCCACTTGCTGAAAACTGGCATCGTCGCGGTAAGCGTTGGCGTAGCCGTCGGTGGCCGCGAGAATGAGCGCGGGTGGTGCGCCGGCCAGGGTTTGGAAATAGATTTGTACGTCGTTCCACGCCTTGGGGGAACACAGCGAAGTGGTTTCATTGGCGATCAACCGGGCGTCTTTGGGGATCGGGCGCACCACGTCACCGGATTCCGAAACGGTCAGCAGGTCGCCATCGCCGAGTTGCAGGTAGAGGATGAAGTTCGCAGCGACGACCACCGTTAGCAGCGTCGTACCGTAAGCCAGTGCCGGGAGCGCTTCGAGCTGGCGGCGGGCGGCGGCGTCCAGCGGTTCCAATTCCTGTGCAGTGAAGGGCTGGCGCTGGAGCGACCGTTTTACCTGCGCTTGCCAGTGCCGCACGAGAGCCAATGGCAATTGTTCTTCCGCCCAGTGTTTGATTTGCGAGGGGCTGCCGAGGGTGAAGAGATGACTGCACACCTTTTGCGCGATCGCGACAGCCAGGCGGGCACCACGCTGACTGCGAAAACTCTTGGCGCTGCCGTGGCCGTCCGCTAGGGCGACGATCAGCGGTACGTCATCCCGGAACTGGGCGATGCGGATGGCGTCCTGATTCGGCAATCCGGCGCGGTGATGGGCGGCGCCGCGGACACTGGCTTTGAGGGTCTGCCAATCGTGCATGAGCGCGGCTACCACACGTCGGCGGCGGAATCGGGTTTACCCAGCGATACGGGCGGGACGGGAATGGGCACGTTGACGCCTGCGGGGATCGCACCCGCCGCCTGACTGGCTGGGGACGAGGCGGATTTGAGGACGGCGGTGGACACCCATTTGATGGAGCGCACCAGCGCCTCGGGGTTATTGGCTTGCAACGGGTGCAGTTCCGGGTGGCCGATAAACTTCTGCAAGACTTCGGTATCGGCGTCTTCGCCAATCGCAATGGCGATGCGCACGGCCTTTTTGCCCCACGGTTCATCCATCAGCGCTTGCAGGCCCTTGGCGAAATCGTCGGTGGGCTGACCATCGGAGATCAGCACCAGCACCGGAGGCAAGGCGCGGTCGGTCATCGGCGGGATGCGGAGTTGTTCGGCCAGCATGGTCAGCGCCCGACCCAGATCAGTGACCCCATCGGCGGGCAAGTCGGCCCATTTGAAATCAGCGACCGGGGTGGGTTGGGAAACGTGCCACTGCGCCCCGGTCGAGAACTTGAGCGTCCGCACCAGCACCTCGGCGTTGGGGTTTTCATCAGCAACGCTCTGCATGTGCGGCAAGGCTTCCCGAATGGCGTTATTCAATGCCTGAATCTTGCCGTCGATGGACATGGAGCCGGAACAGTCAGTGATCCAGATGAAATGCAGCGGGCGGGTGGCTAATTCACCGCCGGGGCGTTTGGCCATGGGGGTTTCCTTTGGGTGAGAGGTAGATATTGGTTCAGCACAGCCCGGTAAAGGTTGCCTATGTAAAGTTTAATCACAGTCCGCCGCGCACGAGGCGCACATGTGTGCTGTACACCTTATCGTAGGAGTACACGTAGCCATCGTTGAAGTTCACGTAACACACGCCGTCTGGATAGCCGGTGCCAATCGAGGAGGACCAGTACCACGACGCTGACGCGGGCGTATTCGGGAACGCAGCTTGATCGATCTTGGGGGATTGTGTACCCGCAAGCAGTTTTTGTAGCTCTTCCTTCGTCGGTACCCGCCAGTCACGGTAACCGGCATAGCCACCTTGGCGATTGAGCGCGTCCGCCGCATGGAGCGCCTCTTGCCATGTGTATTTTTTTGCCTGACCAGTGCAGGTTCCGTTTTTCCATTCCTGCCCCAAGGAAAACCGCATCCATTGCAAACCAGTCAGCACGTCGGTCACAGTACCATCGTCGTTATCTCGATAACGAGGGGCAATCAACGGCTTATTTGCAAGTGTTGGAGGGGCAGACATAACCTTGCGAGCAGTAGACAGTGGGGCGGATGATACTGGCGTCGGCTTGGCCATGGGTGAGGGTTGCACAATAACGCCCAACGCCAGCGCCCACGATTCCACCGCCCAATGTGCTGCCTCAGTGGTCATCGCCAATTCATCTTCCAACCGCTTATACAATCGCGCCAGCACCATGGATTGAGGGATTCCAGCCGGTGCCTTGAGCAAATCTTCGGCGACGCGATTCTTGAGGGCGCTAACCAGTACGAAAATCTCCCGCTTGTGCTGCCCACAATAATCTCTCAGCAACGCTTCACAACGACGTGGGTCATCGCATAAAGAGCGCCCATATTCGACGATGAGTTCACGCAGTTTCTGACGGGGTGTATCGTGCATAATAAATTTCTCAGATATTCAGAGACCCAAGACCGTTCTTCAGGCGGCGAGCATTTTATTGGCGTAATCTCGACCAGCGGTCATCGGGGGCAACGGCTTACCGTCTTGCTGATACTGCGCCATCACGTCCTCGACGATAGCGCACAACTCCGCAAACACCTGCTGTTCATCCTGACCGTGACAGCCCCCATAAAATAATCCGGGGCAACTGCCGACAAAGCACTGATCTTCTTCAGACCATTCTACAATCTTGACGTAGTAAACGCTGGGTTTCATTTTTTGGATTCCTCAATGGCGGCTTTCACCGCATTTTCCTGATAGCGGTGCACATCGTCGCCCGGTTGACCAGAAATCACGACTGGTTTATTCAGCTTGGAATGGGTGAAATTGCGATGACTTCCTTTTCCACCTCGGTTAGCAAAACCGGCTTGCTGCAAATCTCGAATCAACTCCCGAATCTTTTTAGGCATGGCTTGGTTTCTTCAAATCCGAATCTCGCCTTCAACGTGGCCGAAATTCACCTTGACGCCGACCGCCAGCCCGACGCTGCGTCCGGGTTCGACATCGTGAATCATTCCGTCAGTGGTGGTAATGACCCACTTGGCAGCGGACAGATTTTTCAGGCCCCAGAGATTCCGGTTCTGCGGATGCTGCTGGATCACCGCCACCGGTTGCGACAGGTCATAAAGCCGTTGGGGATCAACATGGTGGGGATAGAGTTGGGTATCGTGATTGAGCATGATCACGTCGCGCCCGAGGCGGAGCCGGAATGGGAGCGTCAACGGCTGCTGACAAGACCAGCAAGCGCCGGGTTGTCCACTATTCGCCCGCAACGCTTCCCCGTCATAAAAGTTCTCTGCGCCGCAATGCCCACAGTACAGAATCGCATCGCGCAACTGCACCAGCGCCGCCCGCCATTCGCTTTCCCGAATCCGGGCATGGGGATCGTGCAGACCCGCTGTGAAGGCGCGGGTCAAGCGGTCGCGCAGGAATTGCGGATAGATCGGCCAGTACGCTAACGGATTGTCATGCAGACCAGGGACGGGACGGTTGGCGGCATTGGCAGGGTCGAAGATAAACAGCGGCTCGGTGCCGTAAAGCTTGTTCATCGCGGGCAGATCGAAGCATTTGATCGCGGCTTCCTGCTGCCCCTCCAGCGGATGATGAATGTGGAACAGGTAGAACAGCAGGACGGCCAGCGAGAATAAATCGGTTTGGGTGCTGGGGGATGCTTCGCCGCGCACCACTTCCGGGGCGATAAAGCGCGGGGTGCCGAGAACACCACTGTTGCCCTGGCCGTCAATGGCGACATTGTCGTTATCGCAGACCTGAATATCGCCGGTGTCCGGGTCGAAAAAGACATTGCCGAAGGAAATATCCCGGTAGCACAGGCCCTGGGCGTGGAGTTCCAGGAACGATTGCGCCAGTTGCAGACCCGCGGTGGTCAGGGCGCGGAACGAGGGTTCGATGCGCCGCTTCATCAGATCGACGATGCCTTTATAGCGCGGTTCGCGCAGCGGCATGATGTAGCCAAAACCGGGAACGCCGGATGCGGCAGCCAGTTCCATGGGCCAGAGAAAATGCGGACTGGGTGGGCCTTTGCGGATCAGGGTATCGAGGCTTTGCTGTTGGGCGGGCGTGGCCTGTTCCGGGAAGTACCACTTGAGGGCGACTGGTTTGCTGCCTAATTGGGCGCGGTAGACTTCGCCCTGGCCGCCGCCGCCCAGGAAGGTTTCGACCGTGCAGGGATGGCCGGAGGCGGTTTGAACCGTGGAACGGAGCTGCAGGAGTTGGTGCATGGGGGGATTCCAACGAGCCTTATGGGAGAACGCGGGTGTTCGGCAACATTTGCTTTAGTTCTTGCAAGCGAGCGTGGCTTATATTTTGGCATTCACTCAAATTAAGTGTTTTCAGTTGGGTCATATGCCCTAAATGAGCTAAGACACCTGGACCAGTAATTTTCTTGAATCCACTTAAATCAATAACTTCTAAATTATTAAGTTTTTCGAGGTATTTTAAACCTTCGTCAGTAACAAAAATATTTCCAAAAATAACTTTAGAACTTAGGTTTAAATTTATTAAACTGTTATAGTTGCTTATGTAATTAAAACACCTATTTTGAATAGAACTACATCCACTTAAGTCAAGATATACTAAATTTTTAATAATTTTAAGGTTCATCCAATATTCTCTAAAAAAATCATGTCCCAATATATTACAAAAACTTAAATCAAGAAATTCCAAATTAATAAATTTTTTAATGTGCATTAATTTGCCGTCATCAAAGTTTTGACATCTACTCAAACAGAGTCGATTAATTAAGAGATTTGGATCACACATTTCAAGAAAATAGAAATCAGTCACATCTTCAGAAATTTTGAGTTCGACCATTTGCCCTTGAGGCACGTCAATTTCACCTACAGCAGATTGTTCTTTACCGCCAATTTTAACTTTCCCCACGCTGAATCTAGGAAACTTCAACTTTCCACCAGCAGAAGATACTGGAGAAGCAGTAATCACAGGTGAAATGCTATGGGTAGCAAGTTGAGTAGGTTGAAACGCAACGAAATCACGATCTAATCCATGGATGAATTTTGGTGAAATACTCTGGGCAACAGGTTGAGTAGGTTGAACAGGAGTCGGTACGGAAACCGGCAATGGCTGACTAATCACGCCCAGAGCCAATGCCCACGACTCCACCGCCCACTTTGCCGCAGTTTCAGTCAGACCCAATTCATCTTCCAAGCGCTTGGTCAGGCGCGAGAGCAAGATCACTTCGGGTACTCCTGCGGAAGCATTGAGCAGCTCCGTAGCCACCCGGTTTTCCAGCGCATTGACCAATACGAAGATTTCCCGCTTGTATTGGCCGCAATGATCCTTGAGTAGCGCGCCGCAACGGCGCGGGTCTTCGCACAGGGAGCGACCATATTGGGCGATGAGTTTGCAGAGTTGCTGGCGGGGTTCGTTGTGCATCGGAAATTTCCTCAATGATTAGTTAAAATCGATAAAATTATTAAAAATTAATAACTTTGGTTCTTCAAAAGCATTAGTTTACTTGATAATTCAGGATCTCTTTCTTCGAACTGAATCGATCTTTTTTTTGCTTTCCTTAATACCTTGATAAAGCTGGGTAACCGGCTAATTTTTCTTTGAATAGAATATATTATATGCTTCGTTTTTAAATTTTCATTTTCAATTTTCTTCTCGCATAAAAACTGACGTTGATATGAATATATTTTTTTATCAAAATATTTTTGTGTTATGTCTTTAATATAGCTTTCAAGATTTCTATTTGAATAACCAATAAGAGAATTTGCTCCACGTACTTGCATCTCATTCAGGAAATCCACATCCCATACATTAAATAAATCGCTAAGATCAGATTTTTTTGTCCCATATTTGTAAGATTTCCCATCGTATGCACATAAATACATATTTTTTGATAGAGGCATAAATAACTGAATGCCTTTAGCTGACAGGCTACCTATTCTTTTGTCATCAAGATCTTTATAAAGCCAGTTGTAGCGTATTATTGGATGATCTGAAATAATAAATTCTCGATCAGTTTTATTAACTAATAAATGAAGTTTAAGATCTTCCATTGCCTTGGAATCAATCAGACCTGTCAATGTAAGTTCAGCAGTAAAATTTCGTAAAGCATCATTTCCATCAGGAACTATTCTAAAATCTTCTGAGTTTTCTGTATCGAGATTATTTAGTCTTAACAGATCCGAAACGATTGATTGAAAATGAAAATTAAAAAACTCAAGTGTATTTTCTCGATACTCTACTGTGCGGTAGAGCTGACAACATATAAATTTTATTAAAATATTACCTGAATTTAAAGCGGATAAATCAAGTTCTCTGAGCTTTCTAATTAAAATTGATGCGGGCGTCTCTATATGTGACTCTAAAAAATTCTCAATTCTATTATTCTTATCATAAAAATAATTTTGAGAAAAAACATTTTTAATTGGTTGATTAAACCTAAAATTTTTTTTTTGAATAATAAAAATATTTATTTTAGGATCTTTGCCTTCTAATATATTAAATCCTTTTAATAAAATCTGTGGAACATAATGTTGGTTTTTTGTGAATTTATTTTTCATGGCATGTTCTCATTTTTCGCTATACTCGATCATTATTTATTTAATTTCTGAATTTTTATTTGGCTACGGTGATAACTAATACCAACACACTAAAATCAAGCAGACGCTAGCTTTTTCTCAAAGCTCAAACGGCGCTGGCAGACCATATTCGGCAAAAAGCTTTGTCAAACCACCCAGACCTAATCCCATCACCTTCGCCACTTTACGGGCGGAAATCTGACCTTTATCCAGTGCTTCATGCAGCATCTGCACTAATGAGACAGAGAACAATTTAGGCGGCTCGGCTACCGATGGACGCTGCTTCTGTTGGCAAAGATCGCGACGGGTATCGTCATGGATCAGCTTGAGATTGAACAGTCGCCACGCCAGCGCCATAGGGGTAACGCGCAACCGGGCGGCGACTTCGCACAAATGCCCCAGGTCGTTACAGCGATGACGGTCGAGGGTTGAATCGAGCGAGGCTTGCGGCATCAGCAACGCGGCAGCGAAATTGTCAGCTAACTGCTCAATGCGCTTGCCTTTATTGCGTTCATCAAAAGTGTTTGATTCCCGATGATCCGGTTTCATCGCTTCCCAGGTCAGCGCGTGAAACAGTTCATGCGCTAGATTATAAAACTGTCGCCCTTCCGGTTCCTGCCGGTTAATCAGGATAACGCTCAGCTCCTCCAAGTGGCAGGTCGCCCCCGAAATGGATTGACCGTAGTTTGTTCCCACGGTATCCACGAACAGCACCGGGATATCCAGTTCGCGTTCAACCTGATCAATCAGGCTCTCCGCAGGAATCATCCCCAGATTGAGTTCAGTCGCCAAACCCTCAGCCCGCGCCTGAGCCACCTCAAATGAGGATTGCGCCGTCAGCCGCAAGGTGCGCTTGAGGACGCTCGTTCGATGGTCCTGCCGCTCACGCAACCAGCGCAACAGACCGATCCATTGGCTGGCTTGCCGTTCAAACAGGTCAAGATGTTCCTCAGATATCTCGGGAGCGACGCGCCATGAAAATCGAGCCTCGCCCGTCACGGCGAAGGGGTCGAGGAAGAATTCAACCTCCCGATTCAGCAGATCGGCCAGCGCCAATAGTTCATCCGATTTCACCCCGCGCTTGCCGTTCTCAATGTCGGAAACCGACTGTCGATCCTTCAACGCAAGTCCCTGGGTGAGCTGATCCTGAGTCCAGCCCTTGGCCTCACGCGCCGCTCTGACACGATAACCAATGAATTTATTAGCGATTTTTTCGAGCATGGCCGTGACCTCTTCAATCAACGTGCTATTCTTGCGTAAACTGTTTAGCAAGATTATAGGGCATTGTGAAAAATGCAAGAAAATTAATGACTATCCATACCAAGCCCCGCGTCCCTGACCATACCGCACCAGTAGGCCGCGTTGATGGTCAAATTCGAACTTCGCCTGTTATTCATCCTGCCTGTTTTGGCTGAACAGTCATCCGCCGCTCCAGATAACACTGGATATCTTCAACCAGCGCCGCTTCACCCAAGGTATGCGGTCCTGTAAATTTTCCCGTGATAACCGGGGAGCACTGTACGGAGCCAGATGGCCAAGTTAAGCCAACACTTTGATTATGCTGAGTGATAGTCGCCGTGCTTGCCTGCACTACCGTTTTGATCACGCGAAAATTTACAGGACTATTTTTTGAGTATGCCACAGGTTTCCGCCATATCGAGGGTTTTTTCAGGTGTCTTTTTTGTGGAAAATCAAGGCAAAACTACTAAATAGAGCGAATTTCATGCCTAAATCCGCGATTCAATGAAATCAACCGATTAAAATCGGGTGGCGTGGGCGGATGTTTCAAATTGAAACATTTGACGTTTCACCGTTATTTCAAATTGAAACATCCAGCGCGATCCAGAAGTCATCCCGTACTTCATATCTTGATTCCTCCGCCTTGGTCCTTTACTTTCATCAGATTTTCCGCGAGAGACCCCGGCCTTCAGGCCGGGGAGGGATAGCGGGCCGAACGAAGTTCGGCGGCCTTTGGGTTGGGTTGT
>JAIFNF010000328.1 GCA_020047885.1 Gammaproteobacteria bacterium
AGGCGCTGGAACAAAATGGTAAGAATCTGGGAGGCCGCCCCCTGAAGGTCAATATGGCGACAGAGAAACCCGCCAGAGGGGGACGTAGCGGTGGCGGTGGCGGCGGTGGCGGCGGTGGCCGCTCGAGATGGTAATATCTCGCTGCATATAGCAAAACGGCAGGGGTAACCAGATGTTTACCCCTGCTATTCTTCAATCAGCAAATCTACAACGACCGAACCTTCAGTCGACCTTGAGCTTCCGCATCGTCCGTCGTCAAGGCGCTGCCCAGATCGTCTTGCCATTCAATCCCGCCTCCACCGTATCTGACCGGCGTCAAGTCAGTTTCCACCGCGACCGGCAGGTAAGCCACATCGTAATAGGGATTAGGCCCACCTTCATCCTGAGGTTCTTCGTACAAATCCCAGCGCGGCCAATCATCCGGACTTTCCTTGCCCGCACGGGAAACCGCGCGACGTTCATACAGCGTATAGAGCTTCATCAGCGAGACCTCTCGTTACGCAGCGCCATACCGCTTGCGGTAGCGATCCAGAAAGCGGGCCAAGCGCCCCATAGCGTCTTTCAGATCATCTTCATGCGGTAAAAACACTACCCGCATGTGATCAGTCTGCGGCCAGTTGAATCCCGTCCCCTGGACCAGCAACACTTTTTCTTCCAATAACAACTCCAGAACAAACTGCTGGTCGTCAGCAATCGGATAGATGTGGGGATCGAGCCGGGGGAACAGATACAGCGCCGCCCGCGGTTTAACGCAACTGACGCCGGGAATCCCGGTTAACAGATCAAACGCCAGATCGCGTTGTTTGCCCAAGCGCCCAGTCGGCAACACCAGATCATCAATGCTTTGATAACCGCCCAGTGCGGTCTGAATCGCGTTTTGCCCCGGTACATTGGCGCACAACCGCATGGAGGCCAAAATCGTTAAACCTTCAATATAATCCTGCGCGTGACTTTTCTCGCCCGAAACCACCATCCAGCCGGCGCGGTAGCCGCAGCAGCGGTAATTTTTCGACAGGCCATTGAACGTCACACACAACACGTCATCCGCAAGCGAGGCTATCGATGTATGCTCAGCGCCGTCATAGAGCACCTTGTCATAGATCTCATCGGCGTACACAATCAACTGGTGCCGCCGCGCCAAATCCAAAATGCCCTCCAATATCTCCACCGGATACAGTGCGCCCGTGGGGTTATTGGGGTTGATAATCACGATCGCCCGGGTGTTGGGGGTAATCTTGCCCCGGATATCATCCAGATCCGGCAACCAGTCCGACGATTCGTCGCAATGGTAATGGCGCGGCAACCCACCCGACAAGCTGACCGCCGCCGTCCACAGCGGGTAATCCGGCGCGGGAATCAACACCTCATCGCCGTTGTTCAGCAAAGCCTGCAAAACCATCACGATCAGTTCAGACACGCCATTACCGACGTAGATGTCTTCCATCTGTACGCCGACGATCTGCTTCTGCTGGGTGTAGTGCATGATCGCCTTGCGGGCGGCGAACAAGCCTTTGGAGTCACAGTAACCGGAAGCGTCCGGCAGGTTGCGAATCACATCCTGGACAATTTCATCCGGCGCAGTGAACCCAAACGGCGCCGGGTTGCCAATATTGAGCTTGACGATCCGTTGACCTTCATCTTCCATTTGTTTGGCGCGCGCCAGCACCGGCCCGCGAATGTCGTAGCACACATTGGCCAGCTTGGCGGATTTGAGGACGGGTTGCATGGAAATCAATCCTGAGGGCAGTAAAACTGGTATTATCAGCCAGTTCGCCCTGATCGCCAAGCGCTCTCGATTAAAGACCGTATTGCGGAGAAATGACCTATGCCCCATCGCCGCCACCGCCGCCGCACGCTGGACGATATGCCGGAACTATCCACTGATGACGATGTTTTTGACTTCTCGTTTGGCCTTGATGAAGACGAGTTGGAATTGAATGATGATGCCGAAGCGCTGCTCGAAGAATTAGCGCACCTCAGCCCCAATTACGCGATTCTGCGGCGTTGCTGGGTGCTGCGAGCCTGGTTGGGGGTGCGCCCGGAACGGGTAGAAGCCTACCTGCAGCAACATCGGCGCAGCCGGATATTGACTGCATTAAATATCCAGTTGCGGGGTCCGATTAGCCCAGCTCTGCAACGGCAACTGAGCAAACAGAATGTGGAGTCGCGCACGACCGACACCCGCCCGCCCTTCGGCAACGTCGCCACCATCGCCGCCGCCCTGGGACTGGCACCGCTGGAACAGGAACTGTTGTTGCTGGCCGCTATGCTGCATCTGGATCCGACCTTGTACCTAGCCTGTCAGCCGCTGGGCGAATTCAGCCGCCGGGGAGCCTGCGCCGCACTGGCGACCATGCTGGGCGCACGTCCTGATGCGGTCTACCGGGCGCTGCTGCCCAACGGCTTGCTGGCGCGAACCGGCCTGGTCCGGATCGACGACAGCCATCGCTACCACCTGAAAGCCAAGCTGGATATTCTCGACCGCCTGCCGCAACTGCTGCTGAGCGAGCCGGTCGATACCGCGACCCTGTTCCAGCATTATGTCGCCCTGGCGCGGCCAGCAGTGCTCACTGCCAATGATTTCGCTTACCGGTCGGAAGACGTTACGCTCGCCCGCCAACTGCTGGCCAAAGCCGCGGCGACGGGAACGCCAGGGGTCAATGTGTTGTTGTACGGCCCGCCCGGCACCGGCAAAACCGAACTGGCGATGACCTTGGCCGAGGCCGCCGGTCTGACCCTGTTCACGGTGCAGGCCAGTGATGAGGAAGAGGATCCGCTCAACGCTCGACAGCGGCTATCCCGCTACAGCCTGGCCCAGCACCTGCTCGCCCGCCGCCATGAATGCGCCCTCCTGTTCGACGAGGCCGGCGATGTGCTCTCGGAAGGCGGTGAGATGGATCTGCCGTTCTTTATGCCCCGTGACAGCGGCATCAACAAGGGCTGGCTGAACGGGGTGCTGGAACAGAATCCGACGCCAGCCATCTGGGTCATCAACCGCATTGATACCGTTGATCCGGCATTCCTGCGCCGCTTCGATTTACAACTTGCTCTGGATATTCCCCCCCGGCCGGTGCGGGAGCGGATTATCCGTCGCCATCTCGGTGAATTAGCCGTGGATGCACGCTGGATTGCCGAGCGGGCGGAAAATCCCCATCTCAGTCCGGCGCTGGTGCAGAAGGCGGCGCGGCTGGTGCATTTGCTGCCGGAGGCGTTTGCCGAACAGGGCGAAGCGCTGCTAAGTCGAATCCTCGATCACGCTCTGGCCGCGACCCGCCATGGCGAACCGCCTTTCCAGCCGACGATGGTGGGTATTGGCGATAACTATGATCCGGCACTGATTAACGCCGATTGCGACTTGCCACGGCTGGTTCAGGGTCTCGCCCGCCAGGGTCGAGGGCGCATTTGCCTGTACGGACCCTCGGGAACCGGCAAGAGCGCGTTCGCCGCCTGGTTGGCGCGTCGCCTGGATCGACCGTTGTTGCTACGCACCGCCTCCGACCTGCTCAACCCTCTGGTAGGCGTGACCGAGGAGCGGATTGCCGCGATGTTTCAGGAAGCCCACCAAAGCCGGGCGGTGTTGCTGATTGATGAAGCCGATTCCTTCCTGCGCTCCCGACAGTATGCCCGTCAGACCTGGGAGGTCACGCAAGTTAACGAATTGCTGGTACGCATGGAGCAGTTCGATGGCATTTTGCTGTGCGCGACGAACCGGGTCAGCGACCTCGACCCGGCGGTGCGGCGACGGTTTGATGTCAAGGTGCGCTTCTGGCCACTGGCCGCCGAGCAGGCCGAACAGTGTTTACAACGTGCTTTGGAAGAAGCGGGAACCTGGTCGGAAGAGCGTGGTTTGAACGAGGATCTGTTGACCCGGTTATGGGCGATTGGGTCGCTAACCCTCGGGGATTTCGCCACGATCCGCCGCCGCGCTGCGCTGCTCGATCAGCCGCTGACCCCGGAATTGTTGCTGGGTGCGCTGGCCGAAGAGGCAGAATTACGGCGGCAAATGGAAGAGTAGAGGTTATACAAACATCCCCTTGCCCGCTGGGAGAGGGGTTGGGGAGAGGGCGTTTTTTCAACTGCGGGATAGACCGATGTCTGAAGCCACTATTGCTGGCCTGACCCTGTTGGGCAGCACTGTCACTGAATATCCGCGTGAATACGCGCCCCAGATTCTGGAGCGGTTCGCCAACCGTTATCCCCAGCATGAGTATGTGGTGGAACTGGATTGCCCGGAATTTACCTGTCTGTGTCCGGTCACCGGCCAGCCTGACCTGGCTCGGGTCACCATCCGTTACAGCCCGCGTGACTGGCTGGTGGAATCAAAGTCGCTGAAATTGTATCTGTTCAGCTTTCGCAACCAAGGGTCGTTCAGCGAGGACAGCATCAATCGCATCGCGGTCGATTTATTGGCGCTGTTGCAACCGCGCTGGCTGGAAGTGCGCGGTGATTTCGCCCCCCGCGGCGGCATTGCCATCAAGCCCAGTGTGCGGCTGGAGTCGTAACGCATGAGCCAGGCGCTTGTGGTGCTTTCCGGCGGCCAGGATTCAACCACCTGCCTGTACTGGGCGCTGCGCCAATTCGGCAACGGTCAGGTGGAAGCAGTGACTTTTGATTACGGTCAGCGGCATCGTCTGGAACTGGACTGTGCGGCGCGGGTGGCTGCTCAAGCGGGCGTACCGCAAACGGTGTTGCCCATCAACACGTTCGCGGCGCTGGGCGGCAATGCGCTGACCGAAACCGGTATCGCGGTGCGGGATGGCGTCGATGCCCAAACCCGGTTGCCCAATACCTTCGTGCCCGGCCGCAACCTGATTTTTCTAACTTTCGCCGCCGCCCTTGCCTACCCACGAGGCATTCACCATCTGGTGACCGGCGTCGCCCAGACCGACTACAGCGGCTATCCCGATTGTCGGCAAGCGACGATTCAGGCGCTGGAGCAGGCGATTCAGTTGGGGATGGCATACGACATCACGATTCATGCACCGCTGATGTTCAAATCCAAGGCGGACACGGTACGACTGGCCAGTGAACTGGGCGCACTGCCAGCGCTGGCCGATACGCACACCTGCTATAACGGCGTTCGTCCGCCCTGTGGGGAATGTCCGGCCTGCCGGTTGCGGGCGCGGGGCTTTGCCGAGGCGGGCATCGCGGATCCACTGCTGGCGCTCTGCGCATGAACGACCGGCTGTATTTCATCGCGGCAGCGCCCTTTGAAGCCGCACGGTGTCTGACCGGAACGCAGGATGAACGCCAGATGCGGCTGCATGGGCACAGCTTTCTGGCGCGGGTTCGGGCGACGCTGCCCAGGGGTTTTGCCTCCTTTCCCGGTGCCGAGGCGGAAGTGCTCACCCAGCGGTTGCAGGATGCCGTTGCTCCTCTGGATTATGCCTTTCTGAATGAACACGTGCCGAACCCGACCGATGAGCAACTCGCCGACTGGATTGGCGAGCGCCTGGAGGTGCCAGACATCGCGCACATCAGCGTCCAGAGCGCGGCGCATCAAGGCGTGTCCGTCGATGCTGACCGTCAGGCGCACGGCTGGCGGCGCTTCCGTTTTGAAGCCGCGCATCAGTTACCGAACGTTCCACCGGGTCATCCGTGCGGGCGAATGCATGGGCATGGCTTTGAAGTCATCCTCTGGGCGACTGGCGCGGACTACTCACCGTTGGCAGTCGCTTGGACGCCATGGCATGAACAGTTGCACTTGGCGTGTCTGAACGATGTGCCGGGGTTAGAAAATCCAACCAGTGAGCGGCTGGCGGCGTGGTTGTGGGCGCGGTTACAACCGGATTTACCGCAACTGTCACGGGTTACGGTGTATGAAACCGCGACCGCCGGCTGTCATTATGACGGCAGCCGCTACCGGATCTGGAAGGAGCGCGTTTTTGACAGTGCACTGTGTTTGCGCAACGCCCCGGTCGGCGATGCCCGTCGCCGGACGCATGGACATAGCTATACCTTGCGTCTGCATCTGACCGCCCCGCTGGATGACACCATGGGCTGGACGGTCGATTACGGCGAGGTCAAGGCGTTATTTGAACCGCTCTACCGGCAACTGGATCATCACCGGCTGAATGACCTGGCGGGCCTGACGGAACCGACGCTGGCCGAATTACTGGGCTGGATGCGCGCGCAGATGGCGATGGTGTTGCCCGCTCTGGATCGAATTGATCTGGAGCAAACGCCGGGTTGCGGGGCAATATTGTCTTGGAGTTAGGCGATTTCCTGAAAAGAGGATACCTGCCTTGATCCTCACTCCAACCAAACGTGAGAATTTTAGCCACGGAATGACACGGAATAACACTGAAAAATAAAGAATTTTCCGTGTTTTTCTGTGTCATTCCGTGGCTCATCATCTGGAATGATGATCGACGCTCGGTATAGTTTTTATGAGAAATCACCTTAGCAACGGAGCCACCTGTCCTGTCCATACCGCTGGCCTGACCTTCAGGTCAATTCAACTTAAATCAGCAACGAGGTTTGATCCATGTCTGCCGGAAAATCGAAGATCATCTATACACTCACTGACGAGGCGCCCCTGCTGGCGACCTGCGCTTTCCTTCCCATCGTCCGCACGTTTACCAGCCCTGCCGACATCGACATCGAGAAGAGCGACATTTCGGTATCCGCCCGCATCCTGGCCGAGTTTCCCGAATACCTAACGCCTGAGCAGCGCGTGCCGGACGTTCTGGCCGAACTGGGCCGATTGACCCAGTTGCCCGACGCCAACATTATCAAGCTGCCCAACATCAGCGCCTCGGTATCCCAGTTAATGGCGGCGATTAAGGAACTGCAATCCAAGGGCTACGCCGTGCCCAACTTGCCGGAAGACCCCAAAACCGACGAAGAACGAGCGATCCTCACGCGCTATTCCAAGTGCCTGGGCAGCGCGGTCAACCCGGTGCTGCGCGAGGGCAATTCCGACCGGCGCGCCCCGCTGGCGGTCAAGAACTTTGCCCGCAAGCACCCCCATTCCATGGCCGAGTGGAGCCAGGCCTCGCGCAGCCACGTCTCGCACATGCACCACGGCGACTTCTACCACGGTGAGAAGTCGATGACGCTGGATCGCGCCCGCGATGTCAAGATGGAGTTGCTGACCCAGAGTGGCAAAACCCTCCTGCTCAAGCCCAAGGTCGCCCTGCAGGACGGCGAGATCATCGACTCCATGTTCATGAGCAAGAAGGCGTTGCTGGCGTTCTATGAAAAGGAGATCGAGGACGCCTACAAGACCGGCGTGTTGTTCTCGCTGCACGTCAAGGCGACGATGATGAAGGTCTCGCACCCGATCGTCTTCGGCCACTGCGTGAGGATTTTCTACAAGGAGGCTTTCGAGAAGCACGCCAAGCTGTTCGACGAACTGGGCGTTAACGTGAACAACGGCATGGTGAACCTGTACGACAAGATCGCCACGCTGCCACAATCCCGGCAAGACGAGATCATCGAAGATCTGCACGCCTGCCACGAGAAGCGCCCCGAACTGGCCATGGTCGATTCCGCCAAGGGCATTACCAATTTTCATTCGCCCAACGACATCATTGTCGACGCCTCGATGCCGGCGATGATCCGCAACGGCGGCAAGATGTGGGGCGCGGATGGCCGCCTCAAGGAAGTCAAGGCGGTGATGCCGGAATCGACCTTCGCCCGCATTTACCAAGAGATCATCAACTTCTGCAAGTGGCATGGCGCCTTCGATCCGCGCACCATGGGCACCGTGCCGAATGTCGGTTTGATGGCGCAACAAGCCGAGGAATACGGCTCGCACGACAAGACCTTCGAGATCCCGGAAGACGGCATCGCTAACATCACCGACCTCGCTACTGGAGAGGTATTGATGTCGCAAAATGTCGAGGAAGGCGACATCTGGCGGATGTGTCAGGTCAAGGACGCGCCGATCCGCGACTGGGTGAAGTTGGCCGTGACCCGCGCCCGCCACTCCGGGATGCCGGCGGTGTTCTGGCTGGACCCCTACCGTCCGCACGAAAACGAGTTGATTAAGAAGGTTCAAACCTACCTGAAGGACCACGACACTACCGGTCTCGACCTGCAGATTATGTCCCAGGTGCGGGCGATGCGGTTTAGCCTGGAACGGGTGATGCGCGGCTTCGACACGATTTCCGTGACCGGCAATATCCTGCGCGATTATCTGACGGATCTGTTCCCGATCATGGAACTGGGCACCAGCGCCAAGATGCTGTCGATTGTGCCGCTGATGGCTGGCGGAGGTATGTACGAAACCGGCGCTGGCGGCTCGGCGCCCAAGCACGTCAAGCAACTGGTCGAGGAAAATCACTTGCGCTGGGATTCGCTCGGCGAGTTCCTGGCGCTGGCGGTGTCGCTGGAGGATCTCGGCATTAAGACGGGCAACGCCAAAGCCAAGATCCTGGCGAAGACCTTGGACGAGGCTACCGGCAAGCTGCTGGATAACAACCAGTCGCCATCGCCCAAGACCGGCGAGTTGGATAACCGGGGCAGCCAGTTCTACCTGGCGATGTACTGGACGCAGGCGTTGGCCGCACAGACTGAAGACACCGAGTTGCAGGCTCACTTTATCCCACTGGCGAAGGCGCTGGCCGACAACGAGCAACAGATCATCGCTGAGTTGCAGTCGGTACAAGGCCACCCGGTGGATATCGGGGGTTATTACATGGCCGATGCCGAGAAATGCAAGGTCATCATGCGCCCGAGTGCGACGTTCAATGCCATCCTGAAGGCCGCTCGCGCCTAAGGCAACTCGCAAAAAATAGTCCCATACCCTTCCTTCCAAACCTAGCCACGGAACAACACGGAACAACACGGAAAAAAACCAGAAGATCCTTCTTTTCTGTGTCTTCCGTGTCTTCCGTATCGTTCCGTGGCTTAATCCTTATACGCGGTCAAAGCGATGATCCAAGCAGATCATTCGAGGGTTTTTAGTGCTTGCCTCAATGCTGTTTATGGGGTTGAACGGTGAAGATTTACCAAGTCAAGGAAATCTTCTACACCCTTCAGGGAGAAGGGGTCTGGACTGGGCGGCCGGCGGTGTTTTGCCGGTTTGCGGGCTGCAATTTATGGAGTGGGCGGGAGGCGCATCGGGCGACAGCGGTTTGCCGTTTTTGTGATACCGATTTTGTCGGTGTTGATGACTCCGGCGGCGGCCAGTTTGCTACGCCGGAGGCGCTGGCCAACGCTATTGCAAAGCATTGGCCAGCACATAGTCCCCACGCCCGGCCCTATGTGGTTTGCACGGGCGGAGAACCCCTACTGCAACTGGATCAACCGTTGATCGCCGCGTTGCACGCCCGGGGGATTGAAGTGGCGGTGGAAACCAACGGGACTTTGGCGGCGCCGTTCGGATTGGACTGGATTTGTGTCAGCCCCAAGGCCGCCGCGCCGTTGCGGCTGACCTGGGGCGATGAATTGAAG
>JAIFNF010000194.1 GCA_020047885.1 Gammaproteobacteria bacterium
ATCTGCTCCAGCGCAACCAGCCGGAAATCACCGAATACACCATCCCCGATAACATTATCGAGGACGAGGTTCGGCGTTTTCTCAACGGCCTGGACTTGGCGCGTCGGCAATTGCAGGACATTCGGGGGCGGGTGTCGGCGACGACCCCCGGTGATATTGGCGCGTTTATCGACACGCATCTGCTGATGCTGCAGGATGCGACCTTTACGGAAGCGCCGATCCACCTTATTCGTTCACGCCGCTGCAATGCCGAATGGGCGCTGAAAATTCAGCATGACCTGCTGGTTCGGATGTTCGACGAGATGGATGATCCGTATCTCCGAACTCGCAAGGACGATGTCGGTCATGTGGTGCGGCGAGTGCAGCGGATTCTGGTCACCGACGATCCGTCCTATTTTAATGATCCCGATTATGCGGAGCTGGCGGCCAGTCGGCTGGAGGGACGGGTCATTGTCGCTGATGATCTGACGCCGGCGGACACCATCCTGATGCAGCATCAGGGCGTACTGGCCTTTGTCACCGAATATGGCGGCCCTTTGTCCCATACGGCCATTCTGGCGCGCAGCCTGGGCATTCCGGCGATTGTGGGTGCCCGCAATGTCCGTAATTATCTGAGTCATGATGAACCCGTGATCGTCGATGGTCGCCAGGGGGTCATCCTGGTCGGACTGGACGAGCGCATTCTGCGTCATTACCGGGAGAAACAGCGTGAAGAACGTCGGCAGCAGCGTGAATTGAACAAGCTTAAAGGGAAACCGGCCGTCACCCGGGATGGCATCACGATCAGCTTGCACGCCAACATCGAACTGCCCGAAGACGCCCTGGCGGTGCGGGATGTCGCGGCGGACGGCGTGGGTCTGTACCGGACCGAGTTCCTGTTTATGAACCGCGCCAGCTTCCCCGATGAGGAGGAACACCTCGCCTCTTATCTGCACGTCATTAAAACGCTGGAAGGCATTCCGGTGACCATTCGCACCGCTGACCTGGGTGCGGACAAGCAACTGGACAGTGGACGCAGCGGGCAGGTTTGCACCAATCCGGCCATGGGATTGCGGGCGATTCGCATGTGCTTAAAGGATCTGGGGATGTTTCGTCCGCAACTGCGGGCGATCCTGCGGGCTTCGGCGCATGGCCCGGTGCGGATGATGATTCCGATGCTGGCCTCGATTCAGGAAGTGTTCCAGGTCTTGAAGTTGGTGCAGGAAACCAAACAGGAATTGCGCGAGCGGGGTCTGGCGTTTGACGAGCAGATGCCGGTAGGCGGCATGATCGAGGTACCCGCAGCAGCGGTCTGTGCCGATCTGTTTGCCCGCTATATGGATTTTCTATCGATTGGCACCAACGATCTGATTCAGTACACGCTAGCGATTGACCGGGTCGATGATGAAGTGAACTATCTCTTCGATCCACTGCATCCGGCAGTGCTCACGCTGATCCATCACACGATCCACGCTGGCCAAAAGGCGGGCATCCCGGTGAGTCTATGTGGGGAAATGGCCGGCGATTCCCGGTATACCCGATTATTACTGGGCTTGGGATTGACCGAGTTCAGTATGCATCCGACCGGTCTGCTGGAGATCAAAAAAGTGATTCAGGATAGCGTAGTCAGCGAATTGAACGCTATCGTTGGCCGCCTGCTGCACACGACCGATGCGGAAAAGTACGCCGAGATTCTCAAGGATATTGCGCAGAATTAGTCTGCCTGGAACACCGTGACATTGTTCCGGCCATTGGCCTTGGCGTAGTACATGGCGCAGTCGGCGTTTTTAGCCAATTGCAGGGTACTGTCGCCGTGATCCGGGTAGAGCGCGAGGCCAATACTCGATGAGATGGACAATGTTTGATCGTCGACAATAAAGGGTTCATTCAGCGCCAGCCGGATTTTCTCACCCACTCCGACCGCGCTGTCTACATCGCTGACATCGGGCAGCAGCACCACAAACTCATCGCCACCGATCCGCCCAACGATATCCGACTTGCGGATGCTGCTAGACATGCGTTGCGCCGCTTCCCGCAACACGCGATCCCCCGCCGCATGACCCCAAGTGTCATTAATCGGCTTAAAGCGATCCAGGTCGATGAACATGAGCGCCATTCGGGTGTGATTCCGTTTTGCCATGGTCAGGCATTTAGCGAAGTGTTCGAAGAACAGCGCCCGGTTGGGCAGGTGCGTCAGCGTGTCGTGGTGCGCCAGATAAACGAGTTGTTCGTGCGCCTGTTTGCGTTCGGTAATGTCCAGTTGCGCCGCGACATAATGGGTCGTTTGACCGTTGGCGTCCTTGATCGGGGCAATATGGGTTTCTACCCAGTACAATTTTCCTGATTGATAGCGATTGATTAACTCCCCCACCCACGGCTCACCCTGTACGCTCCGTTTCTTTATCTCCTTGAGCGTGACCGGGTCGATTAAATCCGAGGTCAGTATCCACAGGGGCTGTCCAACGGCCTCCGCAGCGGTCAGACCGGTTTCCTGGGTGAAGTGTGGATTGACATACTGAATGACTGCATCAGGATCGGTGATGGCGATTGAAATTGGACTTTGTTCAATGGCGGTTGACAACACCAGCAGCCGGTGATGGGCTTGCTGGATGTCCAGCAGGCTTTGCTGCAAGGCCGCCGCCCGTCGTTCCATCTCGAGATGGAGCTGGATGCGGGCGCGGACTACGGCCTTGTTGACTGGCTTGTTAATGAAATCGACGGCACCCGCCGCCAAGGCTCGGGTTTCGCTATCCGCATCGGTACGCGCCGTGACAAAGATGACCGGAATATCACGGGTAGCCGCGTTGCTTTTCAGTGCGGCGCAGACCGCGTAGCCGTCCATCTCCGGCATCATCACATCCAGCAGGATTAAATCCGGCGGGGTTTGCTTCTCCAGCAGCGCCAGCGCCTGACGCCCCGAGGTGGCGAAGCTCAGTTCGTAGTCGTCTTCCAGCATCCCCAGGAGGATTTCGATATTGGCCGGGATGTCATCAATGATCAGAATACGCGGTGGTGCCGGAGGGGTCATGGCCGATTCCAGTTTTGCTGCTGAGCAAGCGCCTGTAATTGAGTCAGTGCTGTCTCAAAATCCAGTCGTGCGACGGACCGGGCGATCGGCGCATAGGCCGGTTGCAGAGCCGATCCCGCCAGCAGGGTTTCAATCCCGGCGCTCACCTGCCGCGCCTTGCTTTGACCGGCCTCCAGCATTTCCGTCAGGGTCTGGATGCGGGGCAACAACTCGGCGGCGTCAATCACGCGGTCGGAGGCCGTCACTGGAGCCTCTAAGGGTCTCTGGCTGATTGGAGCCTCCAGGGGTCTCTGGCTGATTTCTGGAGGGTAGATCCCCGGGATTTGCGGCGCGTTGATCGATGGCGTGGTTGTGGAGTATCCCAAACGGGCGGTGAACCAGAAGACGCTGCCCGTGCCGACTTCACTCTCTACCCTGATGTCGCCGCCCATCAACTGCACCAGTCGTTTGGAGATGCTCAGACCCAGACCAGTTCCCCCATACTGGCGCGTCGTGGAGGCGTCGGCTTGCTGGAAGGGGGCAAACAGGCGCTCACGCTGCGTCGGCGTCAGACCAATGCCGGTATCGCGGACGGTCACTTTCATGAGTACGCTTTGGTCAGTCGGCGGCGTGCAGCATGCAACGTCCACCTGAATCGAGCCTTGTTCAGTAAATTTTACGGCATTGCTGACCAGGTTGCTGATGACCTGACGCAGGCGCAACGGGTCGCCGTACAGGATCGGCGGCAGGTCGGGCGCGATGTGGAACGCGAAATTTAACTGCTTTTCTTCAATCCGGTACTGGAACAGCGCATGAACGGTGCCCAGGATGTCGCTGATTCGCAATGGAATCGATTCGACATCCAGGCTACCGGCCTCGATTTTGGAATAGTCCAGAATGTCGTTCAGGATATCGAGCAGGTGGGTGGCGGCACCCAGGATTTTGCTCAGATGGTCGTGTTGGCGCGGGGTGAGTTTGGTTTCCAGCAGCAGTTGGGTCAGGCCGATCACCGTATTCATTGGCGTCCGGATTTCATGGCTCATGTTGGCGAGAAAGGCGCTTTTGGCATGGCTGGCGGCTTCGGCAGCCTGTTTCGTGGCTTGCAATCGTTCTTCCTGCTCGTGGTGTTCGGTCACATCCTGATGGGTTCCATACATCCAGAGCGGTTGGCCCTCCGGCGTCCAGCTTGCCACCTTGCCCCGGTCGAGCACCCAGATCCAGTGTCCTGCCCAGTGTTGCATCCGGACTTCACATTCGTAATACGGACTTTTTCCGGAAAAATGGGCTTCAAGTTGTTCCCTGGAGCCGTCCAAATCGTCGGGATGCGCGAAGGTTAACCAGGTTTCAAGGGTGGTGGGTTGCAGGTCAGCTAACTGATAGCCGATCATTTCTGCCCAGCGCTCATTGAAAATGACCTCGCCCGTTTGAATATTCCATTCCCAGGTTCCGACATGGGTGCCTTCGAGAATATTTTGCAGGCGAAGGCGATTGAGCAGGAGTTCGGCTTCCTGGCGCTTGCGGTCGGTGATGTCATGGATAATGGAATACAGTAGCGTTTTATGTTGGTACCGAAAGGGTCCGGTATACACTTCCACCTGCCGGATTTCGCCATTCGCCCGTTGGTGCGAAAAAAAGAAATGATCCGGTTGAGCGCTTTTCGCGGACGCCATCTCAGCGGCGATCTCGCTCGGCGGCAGCGTATTGAGGTCAGCGATCCTCAGTCGCGCCATGTCCGTCTGATCGTAACCGTAGAACCGCAGCGCCGCTGGATTTGCCTCAACAATTTGTCCGCCCTCCGGGTCGGTGAGCAGCATGGGGGCACTGGCACTGGTGAACAACGCCTGGTAGCGTTCCATGCTTTCCTGCAATTGTTCGGTGAGTTGATGGGCATGGCTTTCCGCCTGCTGTTTCTGGCGGGCGATCGACGCGATGATCAGAAACAGACACAGGTCAACCATGATGCCCGCACCGGCCACCAGGAGGGGCAGTAGGGCTTCCTGAGGCGACAGGTAACTGTCGGGGGCGTGAGCGAAGAGGCTCCAGGTATGCTGGCTGATCGTCAGCGGGATCGTCATAGCGAAGCGCGGGCTGGTGAGTAAGGGTGACAGCGCTTGCAGTTCAAGGGCGATGGCGTGGTCAACACGCAAAGAGGGAGTCGGCTCCGGTGATTCATCGGCAATGCTGGCAAAGAGCAGCGTATCCCGGGAGGGCACGGCTCCGTCATAAATCTCGAATTCGATGCCGGCCTGACCGGTTCCCAGAATGCCCTGCATCAAGTCGCGCATCCGAAAAGGCGCGTACACAAAGCCCTGAATCGCGGCACGGCGTTCATCGGGTGTGGTCACCGGCCAGTCTTTTCGATACAGAGGAACGTACATCAGAAAGCCCTGCTGCACATCCTGGTCGGTTTCCTGAACCAGCGTGATTTTCCCGGACAGGGCGGGTTCGCCAGTGTCCATCGCCTGGGTCATGGCCGTTCGGCGCACCGGTTCGGAAAACATGTCATAGCCAAACGCCCGCTGATTTCGCCAGTCAAAAGGCTCCAGATAGATGATGGCGCTGGTCGGATCCCGCACCCCGGGGGGGCGAACGGTGTAGTCAGGAAAGCCCTCAGCGCGGATCCGGGCAATATGGCTCTCGACCTCGGTAGCCGGCATCATCAGGCTAAAGCCCATGCCCTGAATACCGGGGAAGCTTTGTTGAATGCGCAGGTCGTTGACATACTGCCGCCATTCATCGCGACTGACCGCCGAAGACGCCTTGAAGAACCCCACGCAGCCACGCAGAACCGTCTCATATTCAAGCAGGCGTTTGTTGATGGCTGAGGCCAGATCCGTGGTTTGAAAATTGAAACGTTCCTGGGCTTTAGCCTTGACGGCCTGATCGGAGATGAACCAGGCCAGAGCCGTGACGATCAGCGATAAAGCGAGGATGACCCAGGCAGTGGCCGGGTGGTGAAAAAACTGCGGAGTTTTTTGAGTCATTAAAAGATTTATATATTTAATTAATAAAGCATTTTTTAATGCTTTTGGCAGCAGGATGGCACTTGTTGAATCAATCAAAGCCATTATAACCAAGTGCATGGCGCATAGCCTTCTGTCAGAAGGCTATTGGGGCGCGGGAGAATCATCATTCCAGCCCTGTTGTTTAGCGAGCATCTGCAATTGATCAAGCGCCGTTTCAAAATTCAGGTGGGCAATGGACTGCGCGATTAAGGCATAGCAGGGTTGCAGCGCCGACCCGGCGACCAGCCCCTCCATTTCGACGCTGACTTGCCGGGCTTTGCTTTGGCCGGTTTCCAGCAGGGTAGTGAGGGTCTGTAATTTGGGCAACAGCGTCACCACGTCAATCGGGCGCACCAGGATCGCCGCGTGAGCCTCGGCCACCGCCGGTTCAGTTGAACAAGGCCGAGCCAGGGGAATTTCCAGCCGCTCAGTGGAGTAGCCTAGACGGGCAGTGAACCAGAAGGCGCTCCCCACGTCGGCCTGACTCTCCACGCTGATCTCGCCGTTCATTAGAGCCACCAACCGTTTGCAGATGCTCAAGCCCAGTCCGGTTCCGCCATAGCCGCGCGTGGTCGAGGTATCCGCCTGTTGGAACGGGGCAAATAGACGCTCGCGCTGGGGCGGCGTCAGGCCAATGCCGGTATCGCGGACGGTCACTTTCAGCAGCACGCTGTGATCAATGGGCGCAGCGCATTCAGCGTCGATCCGAATCGAACCCTGTTTGGTGAACTTGAGGGCGTTGCTGACCAGATGGCTGAGCACCTGACGCAAACGCAACGGGTCGCCATACAGGATGGGCGGCACATTCGGCACTACCGTAAAACTCAGGGTTAAGCGCTTTTCTTCGGCCTCGCGCCGGAACAACGCTTCAACCGCGCTCAGGACTTCCTCGATCCGCAAGGGTACCGCCTCGACGCTGATCCCACCGGCCTCCAGCTTGACATAATCGAGAATATTGTTGAGGAGATCGAGCAGGTGCGCAGCGGCGCCGTGGATTTTGTCCAGGTAGTGGTGCTGCCGGGCGGTGAGTTCGGTGTTGATGAGCAGTTGCGTCAGGCCGAGCACCGTATTCATCGGCGTGCGGATTTCGTGGCTCATCGTGGCCAGAAATTCGCTCTTGGCCACGTTAGCGGCTTCCGCGGCCTGCTTGGCGATTTGTAAATGTTGACTCTGCTGGCGATAGCGTTCCTCGCTGTCCGCTACGGCCTGCTTGGCGCTTTGATCCACCAGCACCAATAAGGTCAGCGCGTCATGCGGGAATTCGGCGCGTAACGCCATCAGATGCACATCACAGGGAATCGTCTGCTGGTTGTTGACCCTGAGTTCCAGCCACTCCACGGTTTGCGCCGCGGCCGGATTTTGCAATGCCCAGTACAATTCGCTACGACTGTTGCTATCAAAGAGTTGAAAAGCCGGCGTCCGGCGCTGGGCAAAATCACGCACGCCCGGCCACTGGCGAGCCTGCGCATTAGCCTCCACGATGAAGCCGCCGCTATCCACGACGATCCCCGGCAACGGCAGGGAGTCAAACAGGAGGCGGTATTTTTCGAGCGCCAGGTCGGTTTGGCGCTGGGCGTGACGCAACTCGTCATTCTGAATTTCGAGTTCGGCTTGATAGATCCGCAGCTCTTCGATCAGGTGGCGGGTTTCCGTCAATTGGCTTTCCGGGGAGTCGATCTCGTTCGACTGGCTACGCGCTAGCGCCTGTTCGGCGCGTTGGCGCAATTCGGCGAGGTTGATGTGTCGGTCGGTCATGAGTCTGCGGGTTGACGCCAGGCGGTGACATTAATGTGACTGATCACGGCTCCAAAATCCGGGCTGATGACCGGCGCGACATTCATGACAAACCAGCGCTGTTCGTTCGGTGAATGGCAGGGATATTCGAGGGAGAACAGGGATAGTGAGCCTTCCAGCACCTGACGTAGACCTCGCGCCGCTGCACCAGCGCTGGAACCGTCTTCCGGGTGATTAGCCTGACAGACGTCAAAGTAGTTCGCGCCGGGACCCGAGCGTTTGAGATCCCGGTCACCATTCGCCAGGGCAAACCGCCGCCAGGCCGCATTGACCATGATGATGATGCCAGAGTGATCCAGCACCGCGATATGCTCGGGCAAGGCATCAATCACCGTTTGCAGACGCCGGGCGTCATGGAACGCCGTCATATCGACGAATGAAGCCACCGCGCCATAGACGGTGGTCGAGGAAATCAGGTAGGGCAGAATGCGCACCAGATAGGCTTTGCGCTCATCGAGGGTGCTGACTTCGCGCTCGATCATGCGCTGTGTGTGGAGGGTTTGCTCCAGGTCTTCCAGGAATTCCGGATAGCGCAGCGCATGGGAAAAATCGCCGAGCGGTCGGCCAATATCCGAATCGCGCAGTTTGAAAATCTGCGTGGCGTCGGGACTGAAGCGGGTAATGATGAGCTGGGAATCCACGAAGATCGTGGCGACCCCGACCGCTTTGGCCATATTGTCCAGATCGGCGTTGAGGCGATTCAGGATCAGGGTTTTTTCCTGGAATTCGGCATTCACCGTACTCATTTCTTCATTGACCGATTGCAGTTCCTCATTCGAGCTTTGCAACTCTTCATTGGACGCCATCAGCTCTTCATTGGTCGCCTGCAACTCCTCGTTGGACGTCTCCAGTTCCTCAATCGTCGCTTGCAGGCTTTCGCGGGTTGCGGCCAGTTCCCGTTCGAGAATATCCACCCGAGCCATGGTTTCGGCATCGACATTCACCGGCTCGACTTCGGTGAGATTCTGGGCGGAGTCTACTTGAAAGCACAGGAGCGTCAGGCGTTCTTCGCTCTCGCTTTGCACCGGATGGGCCGACAGGCGAATCATGCGCGGCTGACCGTCTTTCAGCGTCACGCTGATCAGGTCGGATACCAGGGACGTGCGATCCCGGCTGGCCTTGTACAGCAGCGCTGCAGCGATAGGGGTGAGCGTATCCGGCAGCAGGCGGTTAATCTCCAGGCTCGCGGCACCTTCCCGGGGGTGGAGATAGGCGTTGACATCGCCATACAGATGGACGGCTTCGTGGTTCTGGTTGACGACGATGGCCGGCGGGGCGAACAGCGACAGCAAGGTCGTCGCGCTGGTTTCAGCAATGCTGTGATCGTTGGTGCGGCGGCGCGTCTTGCCTAGGAGCGGCGCTTTGCCAGGGATCAGGGGCGATGGGACGACGTGGTTTTTGCGATCCAGGAAGGGTAACGGGATCATGCCCTTGCGCCGGAATAGTTTGTGTTTGGCACTGATCGTTTCCAAGCCTTCGGTACCCGGCGACAGCGATTCGCTGGATCCCAGCAGCAAGGCTCCATCCTGATTGATGGCGTATTGCAACGACCGCAAAGCGCGTTCCTGGGCGGCTGATTTGAAATAGATCAATGTGTTGCGACAGACCGCTAAAT
>JAIFNF010000065.1 GCA_020047885.1 Gammaproteobacteria bacterium
CGATGCTGCATCACGACGCGGCACTCGGTTTCACGATGGTACACGCCGGTTTGCCGCCGCAATGGGATTTAGCTCTGGCCCAACAGTGCGCTGCAGAATTGGAAGCGACATTGCGTGGCCCGAAATGGCTCCGGTTCATGGGAAAAATGTTCGGTGGCGAACCGCGCCATTGGCGAGACGACCTGACCGGCGACGACCGCCTGCGCTTCACCGTCAACGCCCTGACCCGGATGCGCTTTTGCACAACGGACGGTGCGCTCTCCCTGTCCGAAAAAGGGCCGCCCGACAGTCAGGACACGAAACTGTTGCCCTGGTTTCAGGTTCCGCAACGGCGCAACGCCGATCTCAACATCGTCTTTGGTCACTGGGCGGCGCTGGGTTATTACCGTGCGCCTGGCATTTACGCCCTCGACAGCGGCTGTGTCTGGGGCCACCGGTTGACCGCCATTCGGCTGGACGCCCCCGACGCCCCCGCCTTCAGCGTCCCGGCCGTGGAGTCCTCGCCATGAACGCGCCACTGACGCTCATCGCCGCCCTGGCGCATAACCGGGTGATTGGTCGCGACAACCGCCTGCCTTGGCATTTACCGGCAGATTTGCGTTTCTTCAAGCAAACGACTATGGGTAAACCGCTGCTGATGGGTCGGCGCACCTGGGAATCCATCGGTCGCCCATTGCCTGGTCGGCGCATGATCGTGCTGACCCATGACCCAGCGTACTCAGCGCCGGGTTGTTCAGTAGCGCATTCACTGGAAGCGGCGCTGGCCACGGCGGGTTCGGTCCCGGAACTAATGGTGATTGGCGGTGCGTTGCTGTATGCGCAAACGCTGCCACTGGCAATCCGGCTGTACCTGACTGTCGTTGAAGCCGACCTTCCCGGCGATGTCTGGTTTCCCGAATGGAATACGGAGGACTGGCGGCTGGACTGGGAGGACGCCCATCCTGCGGATGCAGATCACGCCTGGCCGTATCGCTTTCAGCGCTGGGAGCGTTTGACCGCTGATTGATTCCTGGCCTGGAACCTTCCCGGCACCAAACGCGACTATAAAACAGTACGCCTACCATCCACTTTCTCCTGGAAGTCGCCATGTCTGAATCGCGCCACACGAACCGTCTGATCCACGAAACCAGCCCCTATCTCCGCCAACACGCCCATAACCCGGTCGATTGGCAACCCTGGGGTGAAGCAGCTCTGGAGCAGGCCCGCCGCGAGGGCAAACCGATTCTGCTGTCCATCGGCTATTCGGCTTGCCACTGGTGCCATGTCATGGCCCATGAATCGTTTGAAGATGAAGCCACCGCCAAGGTGATGAACGAGTTATTCATCAATATCAAAGTCGATCGGGAGGAACGGCCGGATCTGGACAAAATCTACCAGACCGCTTTTCAACTTCTGCAACGGCGGGCGGGCGGTTGGCCACTGACGATGTTCCTGACCCCGGATGACCACGTTCCTTTCGTCGGCGGCACCTATTTCCCCAAAACGCCCCGCTACGGCATGCTGGCTTTCACTGATGTCCTGCGCCGGGTCAGCGCTCACTACCACCAGCATCCGCACGATGTCCGCCAGCAAAATCAGGCATTGCTCGACGCGCTGCGCCGCGACGCGCCCCCGGTTTCCCACGAAACCACGCTGACCGACGTGCCACTCCAAGCCAGCCGCGACCAATCGCTGAACGTCCCCACCCGACCCGCCTCGAACAACTGCTCCGGCACTGGATCGCCAGCCAGCGTTGCGATGACTTCCAGTGTCAGGAACCGGATCGGGAGGCAGAGGCGGCCATTCGGCTGACGCTGGGCAAAATGGCGCGGGGCGGCATTTACGATCATCTGGGCGGCGGGTTCTATCGCTACTCGGTTGATGCCGAATGGCAAATTCCGCACTTCGAGAAAATGCTGTACGACAACGGTCCACTCCTCGCCCTTTACGCCCAGACCTGGCAGGCGACGGGTGATTCCCGTTTTCGCACGGTCGCGGAAGAAACCGGCGCGTGGCTGATCCGGGAAATGCAAGCACCAGAGGGCGGCTACTACGCCACTCTGGATGCCGACTCGGAAGGCGAAGAAGGCCGGTTTTATCTATGGACGCCTGAACAGGTGCGAGAACTGCTGAATGCCGAGGAATATACCGCTCTGGCCGTCTGCTATGGCCTGGAGTTGCCGCCCAATTTCGAAGGTCACGCCTGGCATTTGCGCGTCGCCGCTGAACCGATGGAACTGGCGCAACGGTTGCGGGTGGAACCGGCACAGGTGAATGCCTGGTTGACTTCGGCGCGCAGTCAACTGTTCGCGATCCGCTCACAGCGCATCTGGCCGGGGCGGGATGAAAAAATTCTCACCGCCTGGAACGGTCTGGCGATTCGCGGGATGGCGATAGCCGGACGCCTGCTGGAACGCCAGGATTTCGTCGCCTCCGCGGAACGGGCGCTGGATTTCATTCAGACCCGGCTCTGGCAAAACGGTCGATTACTGGCGGTTTACAAAGACGGCCAGAGTCGGCTGGACGCCTATCTGGATGATTACGCCTTCCTGATTGATGGGGTGCTGGCGCTGCGCGAATGTCGTGACCGGAAGGACGATCTCGACTTTGCCCAGGCGCTGGCGGACGTGCTGCTCGACCAGTTCGAAGATCGCGCAGCGGGCGGATTCTACTTCACCGCCCATGACCACGAACCACTGATTCAGCGTCCCAAGCCCCCGCATGACGATGCGCTGCCCTCCGGTAACGGCGTTGCGGCGCAAGTGCTGCTAAAGCTCGGTCGCCTGACCGGCGAAGAGCGTTATCGGCACGCGGCGGAACGCACCCTGCACTGGGCCTGGCCGACGCTGCGTCAGATCCCCACCGCCTGTAGCGCCCTGCTGATGGCGCTGGCCGACGATCTGGAACCGGCCCCGACGTCCGGGAAATGATACCGATAGCCGGATAATTTTTTACTATACTGAGTCGCAATCTACGATAATAAAGGGAATCGTTATTCCCTGTTGAAACCTTGGAGAGAGCGCATCGCCATGACCATCCATCTGTACTTCTCACTCATCCCCGAAGCCCTGATTGCCTCGATGCTGCCGCCGGAGCAATTCGGCCAGTATTACGCCACCGGCCACAAATACAAATCCAAGGGGCAAGCGATCTTCTTCGAGGTCGATCCCGCGTTCCGGCACGATTTTTTCAACATTGATGAAGGCATCGCCCGTTGTACGCTACATCCTGATGGTACGCCGAAAAACTCGGTCTACATCTCGGTCTACCGGGTGCTTGAACATATCCCGGTCAGCGCCTTGGGCAAGCTGTACCTAAGTACCGCCTATGGCCACACCCTGGCCCTGGAGCGCAGCGACGCCGCCCTGCCGCCAGCCTCGGGTCTGCACATGTACCAGGACCTAGCCCCGATCAATAGCCTGCTCGTGAGCACACTGGGTCCCAGCGACTACTACCACGGCGTGACCAGCCAACCCGCGAAATTCATCCGCTTCCCTGGCTTGTGCTTTGTTGAACTGGGGCTGGGCGCGCTGGCGACCGATCCCGAAAATGGCCCGGTCGGCGACCTGCCCTATTCCTTCATGCATCACCTGCGCGAAGCCCTGTTATTCCTGGGCGGCGACAAGACCAGCAAGCTCGTCCATCGGGTGCATTCTCTGGAATTCCCCTACCGGATGATCAAGAGTGGGTTCTACATGGGCAATGGCCCGGAGTTGGCCTTCTATCCGATGCCGACCCACGAAGCGCTGCGCCGCGATCACAACAGTTGGTGGCGGTCGGCTAACCTATAAAACCCTCAGGTAGCGAGTCGTCAACACCACTCGCTACCCACTTCCCCGACTACCCGCTATCGCCTGTCGTGATCGTTACCGCCTTTTGCGCCGACAGGTCTTTCCTGATCTTCATACCCCGATCCTGCGGGGCGCGGGGCGCTGCTATCCTGCCCTCACCTGAACGTCGGGGTCTCCCGCTAAAGAATGAAGATGAATCCCGCCGGCCTGATTCTGGTTGTCGATGACGAACCCTTAATCCGCTACACCCTGTCCAAGGCGCTGACCCGACTGGGCTATGAAGTGGCGCTGGCGGAGAGCGGCGCTGATGCGCTGCAACAGGTCACGCATTTGAACCCTGATGTGATTCTGCTGGATGTGCTGATGCCCGATCTGGACGGTTTCGAAGTCTGTCGGCGTCTGCGCGCCTTGCCGCGTTTGGCGGAGGCACCGATTATCATGATTACCGGTCTGGATGACCGCGACGCCCGCCTGGCCTGTCTGCGGGCCGGCGCTGACGATTTTATGCGCAAGCCCGTCGATCGGTTGGAACTGGAAGTTCGCCTCCACAACATCCTCAGCCTCAATCGTTATCGTCACTTGTCCCAGGAGAAAGCGCGGTTTGCCCGGCTGGCGGAACTGGCGCCCACGGGTATTGTTATCAGCGATCCCGACGGGCGGTTGCTGTTCGCCAACCCCGCCGCGCAAACGCTGTTTGCCAGCGTCCCCGTGGCGGCTGACGAACGTCCACTCTTTCCGCTGAATCGCCATGCCACCCGCCAGGAGATCGCCTGGCGTGACCGGGATGGCCGTTTACGCACCGTTGAACTCAGTGTCATCGATACGCAATGGGAAGATCAGGCGGCCTGTCTGGCGCTATTGAATGATATTACCGCCCGCAAGGCCGCCGAACAGGAGCGGGAAGCGCTGCATCGGCAACTGCTGGATGTCTCGCGGCAGGCCGGTATGGCGGAAGCCGCCATTGGGGTACTGCACAATGTTGGCAACGTCCTCAACAGCGTCACCGTCTCCGCTGGACTGATCGCCGATGAGCTGCATCATTCCCGACTACCCACCCTGCACAAAGCGCTCGGTTTACTGCGGGAAATGGGCGAGCAGGACGCATCACCCACCGCCAACCCGCGTTTCCCGCAGGTGCTGGATTATCTCGACCGGCTGGCCGGGCATCTGACCGGGGAGCAACAGCGCCTGCTGGCGGAATTTCAGGAAATCCATAAGCGGATCGATCACATCAAGGTCATCATCAATCAGCAACAGGCTTACGCCTTCAGCGGCGGAACGGCTATAGAGCAGGTTGTGGTCGCGCAATTGCTGGATGACACGATCGCCATGCACCTGACCGGACAGGAGGGGATTGAGGTTCAGCGCGACTATGTGCCGTTAGCGCCGATGGCGTGTGAAAAGCACAAGCTCCTACAAATTCTGGTGAATCTGATCCGTAATGCCTGCCAGGCGGTCAAAACCAGCAGCCGATCCGAACGCTGGATCCAGGTCAGCATCGCGCCGTGTGCGCCAGACCGGTTGCGCATTGCGGTCAGTGACAATGGCATTGGCATCGCCCCGGACCATCTGACACGGGTCTTCGAATTCGGTTTTACCACCAAGGCCAAAGGTCATGGTTTTGGCCTGCACACCAGCGCCAATCTCGCCCGGGAAATGGGCGGCGCATTGCATTGCCATAGCGACGGCCCCGGCTGTGGGACCACCTTTACTCTCGAACTGCCCCTGACGGCAGCGGAGGCGTCGATCCGATGAACTCAGTAGTGTTGACCGATCCCTGCCGCCTGCTGGTGATCGATGATAACCGGGCCATTCATGACGATATTCGCAAGATTTTCACAACGCATCGCGATGCCCAACTGGATGCACTGGAAGCCGAACTGTTCGGCGCTCCGGTCACCGCCACCCCCGGTCTGAAGTTTGTGATTGACTCGGCCTACCAGGGTCCAGAAGGTTTGGCCCTGGTGGAACGCGCCGTGGCCGAAGGTCAGCCGTATCCGGTCGCGTTTATCGATGTGCGCATGCCGCCGGGTTGGGATGGTATTGAAACCCTGGAGCGGCTGTGGGCGGTCGATCCGGAATTACAGGCGGTGATTTGCACCGCCTACGCCGATTACTCCTGGTCAGAAATTGTGACCCGACTGGGGCGGAGCGATCAGTTTCTGATTCTGAAAAAACCCTTCGATCCTGTTGAAATGAGCCAACTGGCTAACGCGCTCAGCCGCAAGTGGGCGTTGCACCGGCAAGTTCAACGTCAACTGAACCTGCTCGATGAACTGGTGCAGCAGCGCACCGAAGAGTTGCATGAGGCGAACGCGCAATTGCGTCGGGAAATCACCCAGCGGGAACAGATGGAGATGGAATTACGCCTGGCGCAGAAACTGGAAGCGGTGGGTCAGTTGGCGGCGGGCATCGCCCACGAGATCAACACGCCGATTCAGTACGTCGGCGACAGCGTGCATTTTCTCAAAGGCGCTTTCGACGATCTGACGACGCTCGTTGATGTCTATCGGGAAGCTTGGCAAACCCTCGCGCTAACGCTGCAAGGGCAGGATCTGCAAAACACGATTCAAGAGGCTGAAGAATTGGCTGATCTTGAATACCTGAACGAGAACGCGCCACTGGCCTTTGACCGGACGCTGGAAGGCGTGGAGCGGGTCACCCACATCGTGCGGGCGATGAAGGAATTCGCTCATCCCGACCAGCGTGAAAAGACCCTGGCGGATCTCAACAAGGCGCTGCTGACGACCCTGACGGTGGCTCGTAACGAATATAAATATGTCGCCGAGGTAGAAACCGATCTGGGCGAACTACCGCTGTTGATGTGCTATCCCAGCGATCTGAACCAGGTGTTTCTGAATCTGGTGGTTAATGCCGCCCACGCCATTAGCGACGTGGTGCGCGACAGCCAAAGCAAGGGGCGAATTCGCGTTGGCACCCGCGCACTGAACGACAGAGTGGAAATTACCATTGCCGACACGGGCGGCGGCATTCCCGAGGAGATCAGCACCCGGATTTTCGATCCCTTTTTCACCACCAAACCGGTCGGCAAGGGCACCGGCCAGGGACTGGCGATCGCCCGCTCGATTGTGGTGGATAAACACGAAGGATCATTGACTTTCGAGAGCCAGGTCGGGGAGGGAACGACGTTCTACATTCGCCTGCCCGTGAGAGAACAGGTATGAAACGCATTTTATTTGTGGACGATGAACCCCGGATTCTGGAAGGACTGCGGAACCTGTTGCGCAAACATCGGCGGAAATGGGACATGGTATTTGCGGTCGGCGGCGAGGCGGCGCTGGAGCTGCTGAGCGCTCAGACCTTTGATGTCATCGTGTCCGATATGCGCATGCCCGGTGTCGACGGCGCGCAATTACTGACCCACGCCAAGCGTCATCATCCGAAAATGGTGCGGATCATTCTATCCGGCTACATGGATATGAAGATCGCCCTGCAAGCCGTCCCGGTTGCCCATCAGTATCTGAGCAAGCCCTGCGACGCCCAGGAACTGGAAAATGTCGTGGAACGCGCCTGCGGTGTCCAGTCCCTGCTCGATGATGAGCAGTTGCGGCAAATCATTGGCGGGATCGATCACCTGCCTTCCGCACCGCGCATTTACCACGCCCTGATGCAGGCCTTTGCCGAGGATCGGGCAGACGCCGATCAAATCGCCGAACTGTTACGACAGGACATCGCGATTTGCGCCAAACTGTTGCAAGTCGTCAACTCCGCTTTCTTCCGACTGGCCCGGCGTATCACGAATGTCCAGGAAGCCGTGTACTATCTGGGCTTCAACATGGTGCGCAATCTGGCGCTGACCATCGAGATTTTCGAGACCGCGCCTCCGGTGCCCCGCTTTTCCATGGATACGCTACAGGACCATGCCCTGCGCACCGCCGCACTCGCCCGCAAGATGCTGGACGATAAACGCCTGGCCGATGACGCCTTCATGGCCGGCCTGCTGCATGACATTGGCCATCTGATTATGGTGTCGGCGCTGCCTGATCAGTTTGATCAGGCACTGGCGCTGATGGAACAGGAGAAAATCCCGCTGTACGCGGCGGAACAGCGCTTGCTGGGGGTCTCGCACGCCGAAATGGGCGCTTATTTACTGGGGCTGTGGGGCTTGCCCTATCCGATTATTGAAGCCACTGCCTATCATCATCAGCCCCAGCGGGTGCCACAGCACAGCTTTGATGTGCTGGCGGCGGTCTACCTGGCGAATTTGCTGATGCAGGAAATCACCGGTGACAATCCTTATGAATTGCTGGATATGGGCTATGTGGAGGGACTGGGCGTGACGCCCACGCAACTGGCGCAATGGCGCAATGAAGCCGCGCACACCCTGGTGACGGAGAGTTGAACGCCATGAGCGACCGCCTGAGCATCCTGTGCGTTGATGATGAACCGCGGGTTCTGGAAGGCCTGAAACTGCACCTGCGTCGCCATTATCTGGTGCAAACCGCGACCAGTGGCGCTGAGGGGTTGAAGATTATCGAGAGCAGCGCGGAACCCTTCGCCGTCGCGTTATCCGATATGCGGATGCCGGAAATGAACGGCGCGGTCTTTCTCAGCCAGGTGCGGCAGCAGGTTCCCGACACCGTGCGGATGTTGCTGACCGGGCAGGCCGATCTGGACTCCGCGATTGCTGCGGTCAACGAAGGCCAGTTGTTCCGCTTCCTGACCAAGCCCTGCCCCCCGACCACGCTACTGGCCGCCTTTGCTGCTGCGGTTGAGCAGTATCGACTGGTGATCAGCGAACGGGTGTTACTGGAGCAAACTCTGCGCGGGATCATCAAGACCATGACCGACATTCTGTCGCTAACCAATCCGGTCGCGTTCAGCCGCGCCGGACGCATCCGCCGTCACGCGATGGATTTATCCCGACAATTGGGGATTGAACCAGACTGGCAACTGGATGTGGCGGCGCTGCTCTCGCAATTAAGCGCCATCATTCTGCCGATGGAGACCCTGGATAAACTGTACCAGGGCGGCTCGTTGAGTGATCGGGAAGAGGGGATGGTGAAGCGGTTGCCGACGATCACCGCGCAGTTGCTGGGCGGGATTCCGCGACTGGAAACCGTACTGGCGATATTGAAACACCAGGATCAGCCGTATCGGTTCGATCCGCAGGCGGTCGATCCCGTGCGCCTGGGCGGACATGTGCTGCGCATTGCCAGTGACTTCGATACGCTGATTAACCACGGTTATTTAGCCCACGCGGCCCTTGATGTCCTGCGCAGCAAACGCGAGGTTTATGATCCCAAAATCATCGAGGCCTTCGCGATCATTCGCGATCCCAACGCCACGCGCCGCACGGAGATTCGGGAAATCTCGATCTTGGCGCTGCAACCGGGGATGGTGCTGGCGGAAGACATCATCACGCTGACCGGGGCGCTGCTGGTCGCCCGCGGTCAGGAAACCACCCCCGGCCTGGTGGAACGGCTACAGAACTTTCATGACACCTTGCAGCGCCGGACGGCGCGGGTGGTGGTTCCCCTTGATTAATAGGCGATTCCAGCAATTTTCAGTACGGCGGCCGATCATAGTAACCGGGCGGCGGCCCTGAATAGCGTCGGTCATAACGCGGGGGCGGCGGGCTGGAATAAGAGTCATCACTATAATAACCGCCGTGCGTATTTTCGATTTGCTGATTTTGATAATCCATCTGATTGCCAACCGCGCCGCCGATCAAGGCACCCCCCAGTGCGCCGGTTACTGCACCGCCCGTGGGATCGATGGCGTGACCGACCGCAGCGCCCGCAGCGGCACCCATCAGCACCCCGCCAGTGGTGTAATAGTTTGGCGGAGCGCCGTACGGTGGCGGAGCGCACGCCGTCGTCAAACCCAGCGCGACGGCTAACAGCGTCAACTTCAATGGCGTATGCATAAGTCCTCCCGGACAATTTGATTGGCGTGGAATCTTTCTGAAAAAAGCAGGCAGCGCTTGCTCGCGCCGAGCGTACTGACCACTACGCCGCCTGTTGAAGACCCACCAACACCCCACCTTGCTAACCGGTAGTATCGGCCGGACAAGATGAATATCGCCTGAATCTTTCCGCAGGGTTGACGGGTTACCCCGGCCACTGTTCCGGCGGTTCGGCACGGGCAGCAGCGATACATTCCAACAGGACTGAGCCGTGTCGGCGCAGCGTCCCCGGCGGTAGTCCGTGAATCTGCGCCAGCCCCTCCAGATCATCGGGCATCCGCCGGGCCAGATCGAGCAGGGGACCGTCATGCAGAATCCAGCGACGCGGTCGATCATTGCGAATCGCCTGTTCTTCCCGCCAGGCGGCCAGCGCCCGCAGCACCGTCCGCTGCACACCACGCAGTCGCCGATGGTCGTGAATGCGTCGCCAGACTTCCTGAGGTTGCGGCTGATACCGGGCGGGATCGGTCAGTGCGGCGAACGCGTCGGCCAGCGTTTCTGGTTCACCACGTTCCGCCAGCAGCGCCTGTTGCTGCCGGTAAATATCCCGGAGATAGCGCACATCATCAGCGGCGTAGGCCAGCCATTCCG
Source organism: Gammaproteobacteria bacterium (assembly GCA_020047885.1). The sequence continues at coordinate 10,291 of JAIFNF010000065.1, forward strand.
GGGCCAGCGGCCGTTGCCGCCAGTTGACTCGGGTATGCGTTTTCGCCAGTTCCACCCCCAACATCTGCTGCGTCAGGTTCGCATAGCCCATCTGCTCCCCATACCCCAGTGCGGCGGCGGCCTGTTGTGTATCGAAGATCGGGGTCGGCACCGCGCTGCGCAGGTAGTAGAAAATTTCCAGATCCTGATAAGCCGCGTGTAGCACCTTGGTCACTGCCGGGTCGTACAGCACGTCCAGCAGCGGCTCCAGCGACGGCAGCGCCAGCGGGTCAATGCAGGCGATTTGCTCGGCGCTGGCGACCTGAATCAGACAGAGTTGCGGATAGTAGGTCTGCTCGCGGAAGAATTCGGTATCCAGCGCCAGCCAGGATGAACCGCGCAATCCGGCGCAGAATTCGATGAGCGCGGGTTGATCAACGAGGTAAAGAACGTCATTCATCAGATTTTCCGCGAGAGACCCCGGCCTTCAGGCCGGGGAGGGATAGTCAACGAGGTAAAGAACGTCATTCATCAGATTTTCCGCGAGAGACCCCGGCCTTCAGGCCGGGGAGGGATAGCGGGCCGAACGAAGTTCGGCGGCCTTTGGGTTGGGTTGT
>JAIFNF010000009.1 GCA_020047885.1 Gammaproteobacteria bacterium
CGGCGGCGATCCCGCCTGCCATGGCCCCGGCCAGGCTACTGATGGACCGATCATGAAACCCGGTGCTTCAACGAGGATTTGTCTTGCTGGTGTACCCTGTTCAACCTGTTTTACCGACGAGGAACTCCCATCGTGGAACCGATTACTGGTGCTGAAATTCTAGTCCGTTGCCTCAAGGATGAAGGCGTGGAATATCTGTTTGGTTATCCGGGCGGCTCCGTCCTGCATATTTACGATGAACTCTACAAGCAGGAAGCCGTCAAGCACATCTTGGTGCGCCATGAGCAAGGTGCGGTTCATGCCGCTGATGGCTATTCCCGCGCCTGCGGCAAGCCTGGCGTGGTGCTGGTGACCTCCGGCCCCGGCGTCACTAATGCGGTGACGGGTATTGCCACCGCCTACATGGATTCCATTCCGCTGGTGGTCTTCACCGGCCAGGTCCCAACCGCCTTGATCGGCAACGATGCCTTTCAGGAAGTGGACACGGTCGGCATTACCCGACCCTGCGTCAAACATAATTTCCTGGTCAAGGATGTTCGCCAGTTGGCCGAGACGGTTAAAAAGGCTTTTTACATCGCCATGACCGGCCGCCCCGGTCCGGTGCTGGTGGATCTGCCCAAAGACATCACCATCACCAAGACCGACTATCACTATCCCAAGAAGGTCAAGCTGCGCTCCTACAGCCCGACCGTGAAGGGTCATGCCGGGCAAATCCGCAAAGCGGTGGACATGATCCTGTCCGCCAAGCGGCCGATGCTCTACACGGGGGGCGGGGTGGTATTGAGCGATGGCTCCGCGGAATTGATCGAACTCACGCAATTGCTCGGCTACCCGATCACCAACACTTTAATGGGGTTGGGCGCGTATCCGGCGACCGATAAGCAGTTCGTCGGGATGCTGGGTATGCATGGCACTTATGAAGCCAACATGGCCATGCATGAATGCGACACACTGATCGCCATCGGCGCGCGTTTTGATGACCGGGTCACGGGCAAACTCGACAAATTCTGCCCCACCGCCCGCATTGTTCACGTCGATATCGATCCGTCGTCGATTTCCAAGAACGTCAAGGTGGATATTCCCATCGTCGGTTCAGTGCCGAACGTGCTGCGCGCCATGATTAACGTCATTCGCGATGAAAAGCTCAAGCCGGATACCGAGGCGCTGGCCGATTGGTGGCGGCAGATCAACGACTGGCGGAAAATGGAATCCCTGCGCTATAAGCCCAGTACCGAAGTGATCAAGCCGCAGTTTGTGGTGGAAAAGCTGTATGAGGTCACCAACGGTCAGGCGATTATCACTTCCGATGTCGGCCAGCATCAGATGTGGGCGGCGCAGTACTACCATTTTGACCGGCCCCGACAATGGATCAACTCCGGTGGCCTCGGCACCATGGGTTTCGGCTTGCCGGCAGCGATGGGTGCCAAATTCGCCTGCCCCGATCAGGACGTCGCCTGCATCACCGGCGATGGCAGCATTCAGATGATGCTGCAGGAACTGGCGACCATGAAGCAGTACAACACCCCGGTCAAAATCATCAATCTGAATAACGGCTACCTCGGCATGGTGCGGCAATGGCAGGAGTTCTTCTATCAGAAGCGCTACTCCATGACTTACTTCGAGGCGTTGCCGGATTTCGTGAAGCTGACCGAGGCCTATGGCCATGTCGGCATGAAAATTGAGAAACCGGGCGATGTGGAAGGGGCATTGCGCGAGGCGTTTGCGATGAAGGATCGGACAGTATTCCTTGATTTCATCACCGATCCCGATGAAAACGTCTTCCCGATGATCCCGGCAGGTGGGGGTCAGAGTGAAATGCTGCTGGCCGAACGCGACGATATGGTTTCGACTCATGAAGAAGGGATGGTGTTGGTGTGAACAATAGTAATCGTCATATCATTTCCATTTTGATGGAAAACGAGTCCGGCGCATTGTCGCGGGTGGCCAACCTGTTTTCGGCGCGGGGCTACAACATTGAGAGCCTGACCGTCGCGCCGACCGATGAGCCGACCCTGTCGCGGCTGACGCTGGTCACGTCGGGGAATGAGCAGATCATCGAGCAGATCGTCAAGCAGCTCAACAAACTGATTGACGTGGTCAAACTGATTGATCTGACCGAAACCGACGCCATTGAACGTGAGCTGATGTTGATCAAGACCAAAGCCATTGGTGGCGAGCAGCGGGCGGAAATCAAGCGGTTGGCCGAAATTTTCGATGGCCATATCCTCGATGTCACCGATGCGACCTACACGATTGAGCTGACCGGGCGCAGCGAGAAGCTGAACAACTTCATGAATGCGATCGAGAAGGACGCCATTCTGGAAGTAGTGCGCTCCGGCACGACGGGCATTGCCCGTGGTCAAAAGGCATTGCACGTCTGAATATCCGGTTAGCGTCTTAAATCCAGGCTACCCCGGCAGCAATGCTGGGGTAACCCGATGAGGAACCTCTATTCAGTATGGCTTATAGTGATTTCACCCTGGAAACCATCCAGCAGAACTTTAACCTGACCGTTGTCGAAGATCAGGGTTTATTTTCGTCGATTCCTGATATGGAAATCAGTCAGATTCTCAAGGACAATCTCACCATCAAAGTTCCCCTGGCGCTGGCGATTAATACTGAAAAAGCCCGGTCTGAATTGATTATTTCCGAGATTTTGGTCGAATTAAAAAGAATTTTGAACGGTAAAATCAGCTTGTTTTCTGGAATCAATCTGGATGTAGACAAGGAAAAAGGCTTAAATGGCTATTGCGATTTTATCGTCAGCCAGTCTCATGAACAGTTCTTTCTGAAAGCGCCGGTGATTACGATTGTCGAAGCGAAGAATGAGAATATACCGAGCGGCATCGGCCAATGTATCGCGGAAATGATAGCCGCACGCCTGTTCAATGAACGCGCCGCGCTGCCTATTTCAAAGCTGTATGGTGCGGTGACTATCGGCAATATCTGGAAATTCCTGAAATATGAACAGGGCACGGTTTACATTGACCAGCAGGAATACTATATCAACGATCCTGCTAAAATCGTGGGTATCCTGGTTGCCATGGCGACGGGAACCGCTTGAATGATTGGGCAGGCAGGGAAAAACTATGTCTTTTAGCGACTATAAAACCCTGTCTCAAGTGCAACAGGAATATCAAATAAAATATGATGAAGGGACTTTTATCCAGAAAGAACGGATTGTTCCAACCGACAGCTTTATCACTGAATTTAACTTCAATATCACGACGATGGATGCCTTTTCTTCGGAAGCCGCCCCTTGTGAACTGCTGATTTTCCCAGTCTTACGAGAAGCGTATAAAAAAATTTCCACCGAAATCGCCCTGTGGATTCAAAAGCCCATCAGCTATAACGAAAAATTGAGCGGGACACCCGATTACCTCTTCGCCAAGCGTTCCCCATTAGGCAAGACAGTTCTGGAGTTACCTTTACTGGCTGTGGTGGAAGCGAAGAAAAGCGATTTCGAGCAGGGTTGGGGGCAGTGTCTGGCCGAACTGGTGGCTCTGCAGAAATTGAACGGCAAAGCCATAAATACCGTTTACGGCATTGTCACCAATGGCAAATACTGGGAATTTGGCCAGTTGATCGAGGCGTTGTTTACTAAAAACCGGGAAAGCTTTTCCATCGACGATCTGCCCGAACTCTTCGGCGCATTGGATTTTTTACTGAGCGCTGCCCGTCAGCCAACCTAAGGTGTGTTATTTATGAAAGTTTATTACGACAAAGACGCCGACCTGTCCCTGATCAAGGGTAAGACCGTCGCGATCATCGGCTATGGCTCCCAGGGTCATGCCCACGCGCTCAATCTGCGCGATTCCGGCGTCAAGGTGATCGTCGGCCTGCGGCCCGGTTCGGCCTCGGCCATCAAGGCAGAAACTGCCGGGTTGACCGTCAAGCCGCTAGACGATGCGGTAGCCGCTGCGGATGTCGTCATGATTCTGGCACCCGATGAGCATCAGAGCGCCATCTACCGGCAGATTGAATCTAAGCTCAAGCAAGGCGCAGCGCTGGCCTTCGCCCACGGCTTCAACATTCATTTCGGCGGCGTCGTGCCCCGCGCTGATCTGGACGTGATCATGATTGCCCCCAAAGGCCCCGGTCATCTGGTGCGCTCGACGTATACCCAGGGCGGTGGCGTACCCTCTTTGATCGCGGTCGCGCAGGATGCCTCCGGCCAGGCGCGGGACATTGCGCTGTCCTACGCTTCTGCGAATGGCGGCGCCCGTGCTGGCGTCATTGAAACCAGTTTCCGTGAAGAGTGCGAAACCGATCTGTTCGGCGAGCAGGTCGTGTTGTGCGGCGGTCTGACGGCGCTGATTCAGGCGGGGTTTGAGACGCTGGTCGAAGCCGGTTATGCGCCGGAAATGGCCTATTTCGAGTGTCTGCATGAAGTGAAGCTGATCGTAGATCTGATCTATGAAGGTGGCATCGCCAACATGCGCTACTCGATTTCCAATACCGCGGAATATGGCGACTTTACCCGAGGCCCGCGCATTATCACCGAAGACACCAAGGTGGAAATGCGCCGGATTCTCAAGGAAATCCAGACCGGCCAATTCGCCCGTGAATTTATTCTTGAAAATCAGGCAGGTGCGCCGGTGTTGCGGGCCAATCGCCGCATCAGCCGCGAACATCCGATTGAACAGGTTGGTGAGAAGCTGCGGGGCATGATGCCCTGGATCAAGGCCAACCGGCTGGTAGACACCACCAAGAACTGAGCAGTACCCCTAAAAGGCCGGATGTGGTGCCAAGCACTGTCCGGTTTTTGCACCTGATGGCGAATTCCATGATTCCGGATGCTCCTGAAACCCGCCGTTCGCGCGGCGTTTATCTGTTACCCAATCTGTTCACCACGGCCGCCCTGTTTTGCGGTTTCTACGCCATCATCGCCGCGCTGCGCGGTCGTTTTGAGGCGGCGGCCATCGCAGTATTTATCGCGATGGTGCTGGATGGGCTGGATGGCCGGGTCGCCCGGATGACGCATACGGAAAGCGAATTCGGCGCACAGTACGACAGCCTGTCGGATCTGGTGTCTTTCGGCCTGGCTCCGGCGCTGATCATGTATCAATGGGCGCTCGGTACAATGGTCGACATGGGACCGTTCCTGTCCAAACTCGGCTGGCTGGCGGCGTTTTTCTACACGGTCATGGCGGCGCTGCGACTGGCTCGCTTCAATGTGCAAATTGGTCACACCGACAAGCGCTATTTTATCGGTCTGCCCAGTCCTTCAGCGGCGGCCATCGTGGCGGGATTAGTCTGGTTCTGCACCGATCTCGGCCTGACCGGTCAGCAAGCGCTGTGGCCGGCGCTGGTCATTATCATTGGCGCTGGCGCACTGATGTTCAGCAACATCCTGTATTTCAGTTTCAAGCAGGTCAACCTGCGCGGCCGGGTACCCTTTATTTCCGCAATGTTGGTCGTGCTCACGCTGGTGGGTATTTCCATCGATCCCCCGAAAGTGTTGTTTATCGGCTTCCTGCTCTATGGCCTGTCCGGCCCAGTGATGTATCTGGCTCGACTGCGGCAACGCGCTCGCCGACGCGCCCAGGGACTGAGCGATGTGCCTGACAAATAAGCAGTCCGATCCCTCCGATCCGCTAACAGGCAATAGCTTCACGCAGTTGCTGGCGGAGTCCCTCAATGACCAGTAATTGGTAACGCGCATCCGCCAACTCCCGATAGGGGCCGAAGGATTCGCCGAACATTTTGAACCACCATCCGCCGTCTTCAAACCAGACGAACGGATGGCCAAATTTGCGTTGACCACGCATGGTTTTAACCTCTCAACCTGTATCGGGCGCTTGTCGGGACAACACCCTGTTTTTTTTGTCTTTATTGACTGATCTTTCTGGAAAAGTCTCACAGCTCACCTGTGGCATGATCAGACCATCTCAATAATGATTCTAGTTGATCAACTGATGATGGGGAGGATTCCAGCACGCCCCCTCAACATTCTTTTGATCATTCTGAATCATGATAGACGATTTTTTTGCTGCAATGCAAAATTCGCAAATAAAAAATCCCCCGCATGGCGAGGGATGAAGGATCAGGCTTGAGGGTTACGCGGTGCGCGTCAGTTCAGACCACCTTGAACAGAATCTTGCCGATATGGCGATTCGATTCCATTAGTGCATGAGCGGCAGCCGCTTCAGTCAGCGGGAAAACCGTGTCGATGATCGGTTTGACGGTTCCGTTGCTCAGCAACGGCCAGACCGTTTTTTGCAGGGCTTGAGCAATCGGGGCTTTGTCGGCGACCGGCCGGGCGCGTAACGTGGAGCCGGTGATGCTCAGGCGCTTCATCATCACCGGAGCCAGATTCAGCTCCATTTTGGCACCCCGCAGGAAAGCGATGAATACCAATCGACCTTCAACCGCCAGCGCACTTAAATTACGCTGCACATAGTCGCCGCCGACCATATCCAGAATGACGTTCACCCCTCGGCTGTTCGTGGCTTCCTTGACGACTTTCACGAAATCTTCTTCCCGATAGTTCATCGCCCGCTCCGCCCCCAGATCCAGACAAAACTGCGCCTTCTCCGCGCTGCCAACCGTGGTGAAGACCCGCGAACCCAGCGCTTTGGCCAGTTGAATGGCCGTTACACCAATACCACTGGTTCCACCGTGCACGAGCAGGATTTCGCCCGGTTGCAGCCGCGCCCGGTCAAACACGTTGCTCCAGACCGTAAAGAAGGTTTCCGGCAAGGCCGCCGCTTGTTGCAGGTTCAGCCCGGCGGGAATTGGCAGGCATTGCGGGGCGGGAGCCACACAGTATTCAGCATAACCGCCGCCGGTGAGCAGGGCGCAGACGTCATCGCCGATTCGCCATTCGGTCACGCCTTCGCCGAGCGCGGCAATCGTTCCGGCAACTTCCAGGCCGGGAATGTCGGAAGCCCCCGGCGGCGGCGGATACCCTCCCTGACGTTGCAAACAGTCGGGCCGGTTGACGCCCGCGGTATCCACCCGGATCAGAACTTCGCCGGACGCGGGTCGGGGTAAGGGGCGGCGGTTGACCGCCAGCTTTTCGGGACCACCGGGTTCGGTGATTTCAATAACGGTCATCGCAGCGGGCAATAGCGGCATGGCGCGATCTCGGGCAGTATGCGGAATGTGCAGGGAAAAGTCGGGTGACGATTCAGGAACACTTGGAATCGCCGCAGTTCAGGCACGTCAGGCAGCCATCCATGACGATCACCGCCTTGGTCTGGCACTTGTCACAGAGGGTGGCTTCTGGAGGAAAGGTGCTGACTCCGGCCTCTTCGACGGCTTTCATACTCATCTCGTACTTGGCGCGATGTTCATCAATCAGCTTGCGCTGATGGGCGTCGGGACCGTCTTCCGTTAGCAGGCCAATCGCCCGTAGGTGCGATTCAATCACGTCGCCAATTTCTGCAACCAGCGACGGCATATATTTGCCGCCCTTTTTGAAGTAGCCGCCCTTGGGATCGAACACCGAGCGCAGTTCTTCCACCAGAAAGGTCACGTCGCCGCCCTTGCGGAACACGGCGGAAATGATGCGGGTCAGCGCGACGATCCACTGGAAGTGTTCCATCGCCTTGGAATTGATGAAAATCTCGAAGGGACGCCGGGTTTCATCCGGGGTGCCGGGATTTAGCACGATGTCGTTGATCGTGATGTACAGGGCGTGATCCGACAGCGGTGTTTTCACCTTATAGGTCGCGCCCGGCAGCACATCGGGTCGCTCCAGATTTTCATGCATCTGCTGGATGGCCAGCACCGGATCGCCTTGGATATCCGGCTTGACGATACTGAAACTCACGATCTTTTTATCAATTTTAAGGGTCATGGCGAGCCTCCGGGGAGCGCGGGTTTAACACTTCCCATAATACCCTTCTTTCAGGGCGTCAAATAAGTTCGCCGCGGTATGCGTTTCACCGTCGTATTCAATGTCTTCATTGCCCTGAATCTCAACTTCCGAGCCGTCCTCCAGGACAAACCGATAACGGGTATTGGCCAGATCCTGTTCCTTGACCAGCACCCCCTGGAAAGCGCCTGGATTAAAGCGGAACGTCGTACAGCCTTTCAAACCCTTTTCGTAAGCGTAGAGGTAAATGTTCTTGAAATCTTCGTAAGGGAAATCGGTAGGAACGTTGGCGGTCTTGGAGATGCTGGAATCCACCCATTTCTGCGCTGCCGCTTGGATATCCACATGTTTTTTCGGGCTGACATCATCAGCGCTGATGAAATAGTCCGGGAGCTGCTGTTCCGGAGTTTCCGCGTTCGCGACGGCCTGGGGATTGATGAGATGCCGGTAAGCTAGTAGCTCGAAGGAGAAGACGTCCACTTTCTCCTTGGTTTTTTTACCAGGGCGGATCAGATTGCGGAAATAGTGATGGGCGAAACTCGGTTCAATCCCATTGCTGACGTTGTTGCCCAGTGACAAGGCAATGGTGCCGGTCGGGGCGATCGAGGTGTGATGGGTAAACCGGGCACCGGTTTCGGCTAAATCGGCGACCAGTTGCGGATCTACTTCAGCCAAGCGTTGCATATAGCGGCTATAGCGGGCGTGCAGCACCTTGCCCTTGACACAATCACCTTCCCGAAGGCCGTCGCGAGCCATTTCGGGACGCTTGCGCAGCCAATCGGCCGTGATCGTGAAGTCCTGTTCAAGCAGCGGTGCCGGCCCTTTTTCGCGGGCGAGTTCCAGAGCGACCCGCCAGCCGGCCAGCGCCATTTCCCGGCTGACGTCTTCCGTAAAGGTCAGAGATTCCGGCGAGCCGTAGGGCATCCGGAGCAGGGTCAGCGCGGAACCGAGACCCAGATACCCCATCCCGTGACGGCGTTTGCTGACGATCTCCCGACGTTGCTGTTCCAGGGGCAGACCGTTGATTTCCACCACATTGTCCAGCATCCGGGTAAAGACTGCGATAACAGATCGGTAGGTTTCCCAATCGAAACGGGCTTTTTCCGTGAACGGATCCTGGACAAACTGCGTCAGGTTGACGGAACCCAGCAGACAACTGCCGTAGGGGGGGAGCATCTGTTCGCCACACGGATTTGAGGCGTATATCGCTTCACAGAACCAGTTATTATTCATTTCATTGACTTCATCAATTAAAATGAATCCCGGTTCAGCATAATCATAGGTCGAGGACATAATGATGTCCCACAACCGCCGGGCGCGAAGGGTTCGGTAAATCTTGCAGGCGACCTGGCCGCAGTCATTAACGATCAGACCCTGCGTTGTCGGCCATTCGCGCCAGATCACCTGTGAGGCATCATGGAGATCGATCTGATCCTGTTCGGCTTCCTGAGCCATCATCGGGAACGCCAGTCGCCAATCCTCGTCCTGTTTGACGGCTTCCATGAATTCGCGGGTGATC
>JAIFNF010000148.1:0-2374 GCA_020047885.1 Gammaproteobacteria bacterium
AAGTTCCGCAACACCCCCCAGAAACCGCCTATAAGCCTTGTAGCGGCGGTTTCCCCGGCAACCCCTACCGAAACCCTACCGGAACCGAACGCGGCCCCTGCAACCCGCCTATGGCTGGTTATCCGCAACGGCAAGCGGTTCATTGTGGAATTCGTTGAACCGCAAACCCGAACCGTGTTGCAGGAACAGGCGACCCGCAACAAACCCGGGGAACCCCTGGAACTGCAACCCTTGGAACCGTTCGTTATCCCTACCGAACCGTTACAGGGTAACGTGATTCTACCTGTGGATAAGTCTGAAAACTTGAACGGAACCGACGATATGCAGCAACAAACCTTGTTACCGGATAACGCCCTGTCTACCCCTTCCGGCCCGGGCGTCGCTACGGTATCGGCGGCGGAACTGCTACGGACGGCGGGCGTTGCCGTTCGTTACGTTGCCGACCCGGCGACGGCGGAACAGGCGTTGCAGGAACTGGTGGCGCTATCGGATAACGCCCCCTGGGGACTGGATATTGAAACCGCCCCCCTTCCGGCGTTCCGAACGGACAGCAAGGCGGGGTTAGACCCGTGGCGTTCCTGCATTCGACTGGTGCAAGTCTATCCCGGCGGCGATACCTGCTATGTTTTCGACATTGCGGCCCTGGGGCTGTCCCCCTTGCGAGAACTGCTACAAGGGCGTTCGTTCGTTGCCCATAACGCGCTTTTTGAATTGAAGTTCCTGCTACACAACGGCGCGGCCCCGGCCCGGCTGGACTGTACGCTGTTGCAGGATAACGCCCTGGGGAACGGGCGGCGTTCGCTGGCTACGGTAGCAGCGGAACGGCTGAACTGGGCGATGGATAAAGCGTTGCAACTCTCAGACTGGACAGCGGCAAACCTGACCCCGGCGCAACTGGACTATGCAGCGCTTGACGCGGTTGCTGCATATCGGGTTGCCGGGTTGCAGGCGGCGCGGCTAAAAGAACGCGGGTTGGGGCGTTGCTATGCGCTTATGCGCGATGCACAACCGGCTATCGCTCGGATGGAACTAGCCGGATGTCCATTTGACGCGGTAGCCCATGCGGCGCTGGTTGCCCAGTGGCAAGCAACAGCGGAACAGGCGCGGGGCGAACTGGACAGCCTGTTGAACGGGGCGAACCCCGACAGCCCGGCGCAACTCTCGACTTGGTTATCAAAAAACCTACCGGCAAGCGCCCTGACCACATGGCCAAAAACCGCAACCGGGCAGTTATCCACAGACGCGGAAACCTTGGCGGGTATATCCCTACCGGCCTTGGAACCGTTGAAGCGCTACAAGGTAGCCGTCAAAGGCGTATCGACATACGGGGATGGTTATGCAAAGCATCTTTCCCCAGTGACCGGGCGCATTCACGCCAGTTTCAGCCTGGGAGGCGCGGCAACCGGGCGCTTATCCTGTTCCAACCCCAATATTCAAAACCCGCCCCGTGACCCGGTATTCCGGGCGTTATTCGCCCCGGCCCCTGGGCGTTGTCTGGTGGTAGCCGACTACGGACAAATTGAATTACGGGTTGCCGCGCTGGTTTCCGGCGATACCGCTATGTTGACCGCCTACGCAGACGGTCGGGATTTACACCGGCAAACGGCGGCGGCGGTACTGGGGATTGACCCGGAACAGGTTTCCAAGGAACAGCGACAAATGGCGAAAGCCGTCAATTTCGGGTTGCTATTCGGGCAAGGCGCGAAAGGGCTACAGGCTTATGCCAAGGGTAGTTACGGGGTGAATATGACCCTGACACAAGCCGAAAACGCCAAGACTGCATTCTTCAAAGCGTATCCAGGGCTGTCCGCTTGGCAAACCACAACCCGGCAAGCGGCGGAACGGGCGAAACAGGTTCGCACACCGGGCGGGCGGGTTAGGGCGCTGGATAGACAGATCGGAACGGAATGCTTGAATACGCCCGTTCAAGGCGGGGCGGCTGAATGTTTACTGGCAGCGCTGGCGGAACTGCAACTGGATAGCCTGAACGCCCGGCTGGTGAATATCGTTCACGATGAATTGGTAGTCGAATGCGACCCGGAACAAGCGGCGGCGGTATCGGTAGAAGTGGAACGGGCAATGGTTGCCGGGTTTCTGGCGATATTCCCGGAAGGTTCAACCCGGGGCAGCGGCAAAGGGCTGAACCACGCGGGCGCAACAGGCATTGCGACAATTTGTCGAAAAGTCGACTTCTGATATTTCGACATATTGTTGCTGACCATGTTCCAGCGCAACATGCCTTCCAACACGTGGGGAATTTCCCCACGCTCTACTAATTCATCCGTTGCTGACCATGTTCCAGCGCAACATGCCTTCCAACAAATTTGGGTTGTACAATTGTGCAACCCGCTACCGGTTGCTGACCATGTTCCAG
>JAIFNF010000148.1:2381-5707 GCA_020047885.1 Gammaproteobacteria bacterium
ATGTTCCAGCGCAACATGCCTTCCAACAAATTTGGGTTGTACAATTGTGCAACCCGCTACCGGTTGCTGACCATGTTCCAGCGCAACATGCCTTCCAACAATACCGCGTTCGTTCGTGCGGCTGAACAGTTGGATATTAACAACAATGACAGTATCACAGAAACAAAAAAGGTTAAGGAAAATTTACCTTACCCTTCCGAGTTGCTGACCATGTTCCAGCGCAACATGCCTTCCAACATGTATTACAGAAACAAAAAAGGTTGCGGCACAAGTGCCTCAAGTTGCTGACCATGTTCCAGCGCAACATGCCTTCCAACGAATACTGCGATTTGAAATCGCAGAAATCAAAGGGGTTGCTGACCATGTTCCAGCGCAACATGCCTTCCAACCGCACTCCCTCTGAATAGGCAAGCCCGCACAGCTAACCGGTAGGGCGCTTCGCTTGCCTACCGGGCGCTGGTGCGGAGCTATCGCCATTGGTGGCAACCGAACGGGAAACCCGACCGTAACGCCAATAATCCCCGGAAAGCCGGGTAGTATCCAAGTTACATCTTGGCGCTGAACCTGAAAACCCCGCCTTGCCGAACGTGATTATTTTCCAAAAACCAATAATCATGCATCCCCCGCTGGAAAGCCCCTGTTTACCTACATCGCAAAACAGAAATTCAAGATTATTGTTAATTACCGCGTTAAATTGGTATGCTAGGCGCTAGTTTCCACTGACAGAGATAAAACCATGGCGCGAAAATTATCAGACTCAGAATTTGCCGAACGGGCGCGGGCGTCTAACCGGAGACGAACCGAACGCCATCAACAAAAACAGGTATTGCTGGGAAAATCTTCGTTGACCGTCTGGATACCGGACAGCCTACGGGCGGCCCTGGCAGCGAAAGCAACGGCTGACGGCGCAACGATTCAAGACACGGCAACAGCGGTTCTATCGGCGGGGTTAGGCAACCAGGGCGAAATTCCTAAGCACAAGGAAAAACCCGACCCCGATTTATTCAGCGAACCGGAACCGGCCCCAGTGGATACCGACCCGGCCCCGCGGCGGGCGTAAGCAACCCGGAAATAGGAAAGCGGTTCGGAACTACCGAAAGTTCGATACGGCGGGCGTTGAAGCGGTTACAGCCTACAACTCCTTAACACCCGGCATTAACAACATAAACCCCGCTGGCAACGGCGGGCGGTTGAACCACAACGAAAGAAGGGGGAACCCACAATGAAAAATACTGCGGAATTGTTGGATAAATACTTACCTGAAGAAAGTGAAAACGAAGATATGTGGGTTAGGGTTGAAAAAAACCCGGACGGGGAAGGGGTGGTCTTTTTATCGGGGTTCAACAGCGACGAGTTAAGGCAGAAATGCAAAGCAGCGGCGGATAGGGAAGGAATAACCCTAGACGAATTGTTCAAGCGGGCAACGCTATGGCACTTAGATGAATTGGAAAAACAGGGAAAGAAACCACAGGCTGTCCCTAAAGTCTCCTACTTACCGAACCCCTACGATGTGGTGGAATCGGCCCCGACAGCAAACAACAAAGTAACGCACGTTGCTGCTATGGCCATTGCAGCGGGCGGAATGAACGCCCGGAAAAAGGTAAATAGCTGGCGTGATAATACCGTGAACGGCCATCCGGTTTTCCCGTATACACAAGGGCGGGATGAATTGACGGTATATCTTGACCCTAGCGAATACAACGCGGCGGAACTGTGGGCGAAAGTACACGCCCTAGACGCCCTGACCTTGGATGTGTACCTGGCAGTTCTCGCCTTCATTTGCGACCCGCGAAACAAGGCGACCTACCCACATGTGGGGTGGTTCACCGTCAACCCGCAACAAATTGCGGATATGAAAGCCTTCCGGCGCTACGGTAACGACCGGCGGGTGTTAATCGGGAAAATTGTTGAAGCGATACACACCCTGTCTGATTTACGAACCAGTTTCAAAATCCACTGGCCTGGGAAGGGGAAAAGAGAGCAAGGACGTATGGCAACGGAAAGCGGTTGCAAGCTATTCCATATCGGCTCGGTGATTTACCTAGACCAGGGCGAACTCTTTGAACATCCTGAACAGTTCCCCAAAGAAGAAAAAGACATTGTTGGGGTGAGTCTCTTTATCGGGAAATGGGGCAACTATTGGCTACAGGATGGAGAGCGTTATTACTGGGTAGCAGCGGCAACGCGGCGGCTATTGGAGTTAAGTTGCAATACTAAAGGACAGGTATTCGCTAAGAAAATCGGAATGTTGTTGCTGACCATCGAAGGCGGAACAAATAGCCGGAACAAAACGCTTGAATTCACGATAGCCGAACTGTTGGAACGTATCGGGGAACTGGTATCTGAAGAATTCAGGGGTAAGCGGCAACGGGACAGCCTGGGGTTTGAAGAAAACCGGGATGGGCAAAACTGGGCAAGCCGAACGGAAGAGTATCTACAAGCCGGGTTATCGGAACTACTGCAAATGGGGTTGTTGGTTGGCTATAACTTCGGTAGCGGCTACCCCTGCACCGGCGACCGGGGCAACGGGTGGTCAGAGCGTTGGCTGTCAACCATGGTCTACCTGACAACCCCGGAAGCGGCGGTAAAATTGAAACTGGATTTACCGCAAGTATTCCCAGTTGACGCGGTTCCTGAACGTAAACCCCGCATACGCGGCGCGGGCAAAATCAAGAAACCCTTGGTACGTGGGCAATACTTGGATGCGGCAACCGTTGCGGCTATCTATGAAGCCTATAAACAACGCAACTGGCCACAGGAACGCTTGGCGAAAGAACTGAAAATAGCCCGGCCTACCCTGTCTAACGTACTCAATCGGCGGGAAGCGCCTAGCTTGGAACTGGCGACCCGTATCCGGGCGTTCCTGAAGATACCCGTTCCTGAACTCTACCCCGACAACTGACAGCCCCCTGACCCCGGCTTATGACCGGGGCTTTTTTTGCCTGAAATGTTTGCTGGAAACCTACGAGACTGTGACCAAAACCTACGAGACTGTGACCAAAACCCGGAAAAACCTACAGAGTGTGTGACTTTGTTTGCTAATCCCCCTTTAAAATCAAGCATGTTTGTCCCTAGAAGTCTTAGAAGTAAGACTGTCCGTTATGCGCTGGGCGCGCAAACGGACAAACATACAATAGCGCCCGTGGACAGCCTCAAGCGGTTCCGGGGTGGTTTCAGGCGGGTAGGGCAACGTGACCCGGCCCCTGCATACCGACTCCAACCGGCGGCGCTGGCAGATCGACACGGCAAGCGGGCAGTACCTGTAGCCAGTCAGTCTCAGCCGACCCGATGAACCCCGTGGCCTTGTCCTAAACCCTTGGATTCCT
>JAIFNF010000148.1:5715-6176 GCA_020047885.1 Gammaproteobacteria bacterium
GCCCTACGCTCGCCGTGAATTGCCTTGCCCTGACTGGCTTACCCCGGCGCGTGGTCGGGAACTGATAGACCGGGGTTGGGAGTTATGGGAAACCGGCAAGCCTTATGCGATATGGCAAGAAGGGCGTTGGATGTTCCGGTTATCGGCTACGAACTTGCGGTTGTTGCTGGACTGGAAACCGGCAAGCGGTAAGCACGGTTGGCAACGAGGGCGCTGTCGGTATAACGACTGATTGACCCCGCCTTGAAACGCGGGGCCCCAGACGTTTTCAAAGCTTTTGAGGGCGCGCTGATCGCAGGTTTTTTATAGATTACAAGCCTATAAGGGCTTTATAACAGTGTTCAATTAGGAATCCATCGGATGAACGCCTCGCTTTTGACCCAGTGGCAACGGCTGATATTCCCCCCGGAAGGAACCCCAGTTAAAGCCGGGGAACAGTTGCGGGAAGGGAACCGCTATCC
>JAIFNF010000257.1 GCA_020047885.1 Gammaproteobacteria bacterium
GCAGCACTGAACATTCTCCGTATGGGGCATCATACGCTGGCTCTGAAGTGAGTCAGGAATCCCCGTCCTTTAGGGCGGGGAGGATGTCAAAAACGGTCTGGGAGCGCCGCTATTCCGAGAAAGAGCGGATCGGTTTGCAGGTTTATTATCAGTACGAAGATCACGAGGCGCTGCTGGCTCCGTTCCGGTTGGACACAGTCGATGTGGACTTTCAGCACAGTTTCCAGTGGGGCGTGAACTATCGCCACTACCGCGACGAGTTTGATCCCTCCGAATTGATCGTCCTGACCCCGGATTCACTGTCCGCCGATCTGTTCAGCCTGTTCGCCCAGGATCAGATCGCCTTGTCGGAACGTTGGCAGTTGACGGTCGGCGCCCGCTTGGAGCGGAACGACTACACCGGCTGGGAATTTCAGCCCAGTGTCCGCCTGCGGTGGAAACCCGATGAGCGCCAACGGGTCTGGGCGGCGGTGTCGCGGGCGGTGCGCACCCCGTCACGAGTCGAGGAAGACGCCCGGATCAATATGGTCACGACACCCCCGGGTGAAATGGTCGTTTTAGGGCGGCGCTGGCGCATCCGGGTTTGCCGCCTGTTTCTGTGCCTGACGCCGGCCGGATGGCCGCTGACCGCATCGACCCTGTCGGCGGATGAATACGCCATTAAAGCCGCCTATCTGTACAACTTCGCCAAGTGCGTGGAATGGCCGCCGAAGGCGTTCGCCACATCCAACAATCCGCTGCTGATCTGCGTGATCGGCGATAACCCGTTTGGCGATGCGCTGACCAACTTGCGTGGCAAACGGGTCGGCCATCACCCGGTGACCGTGCCGGAACTGTCCACCGGTGCGGATGCGCCATGCTGCCATATTGTCTTTATCGCCCGTTCCCAGCAATCCCGCCTGAAAAGCCTGCTGACCACCCTCGGCAGCCGCCCAGTCTTGACGGTCAGCGACATCGAAAATTTTACCCAGGCCGGCGGCATCATCGGCCTGACCGAAGTCGAGCAGCGCATTCAATTCGTCATCAACGCCGCTGCGGTGCGCCGCGCTGGCCTCACCCTCAGTTCGCAACTACTCAAACTGGCGACAATGGTCGACGATAATGGAGGACTTTGAATTCATGTCCGCGTTTGACAATTGGCCGATTAAATACAAACTGATGGCGGTCATGCTGTTGACCAACGTCCTGGTGTTGCTGGCGGTCGTCGCCGCGCTGGTGATCAATGAGACCTACACCCTGCGGAGCATGACGCGCAATCAACTGTTGACGCTGGCCGACGTGATCGGCGCGAACACGGCGTCCGCGCTGTTGTTCAGTGACCTCAAAGCCGCCCGAGAAAATCTCGCGGTACTCCGCGCCAAGCCGGATATCCGCTACGCCACCATCGACAGTCCCGATGAGCAGATTCTGGCGGATTATCACGCGCCGGGTCTGACAGAAGCGGAGCATCAGCAACTACGTCAGAGTGATAACAACCTGGATCGCCAATTTAACCCGGCGTCTGACGAGCGGGTTTTTAACAGCACGGATGGCCAGATGATGATGGTGAAGTGGCCGATTCAACAGGATGGCCAGTTGCTGGGTTATCTGGAGATGTACTCGGATATGCGAGAGTTGACCGAGAATCTACACCGCTACTACTGGATTATTGCCGGGTTGTTGGCCGGATCACTGCTGTTGACGACGCTACTGGCCTCCCGCTTTCAGCAGGTGATTTCCGGGCCGATTCTGCGCTTGCGGCAAGTCATGGATCGGGTCTCCGGTGCCCGCGATTACACCCTTCGTGCGCCCCGCGACAGCAACGATGAACTGGGGGCGCTGGTCAACGGCTTCAACGAGATGCTGGCGCAAATTCAGCAGCGTGATGCGGATCTCGCCGACTACAACGCCCGGCTGGCGGCGGAAGTCACGGAGCGCACGGTAGAACTGTCGGCGGCCAATGCCGAATTGCAGGCGCTGGTGCGGGAATTGAGTGAAGCCAAGGAACGCGCCGAGGCCGCCAGTCGCGCCAAATCCCAATTCCTGGCGAATATGAGCCACGAAATCCGTACCCCGATGAACGGCATTCTGGGCATGGCCGAGTTGCTGCTCGATACGGAACTGCACGCCCGGCAGCGGCGCTTTGCGGAATTGATCCAGCAATCCGGCCTGAGCCTGCTGGAGATTATTAACGATATTCTGGACTTCTCGAAGATTGAAGCGGGTAAGCTGGAATTAACGATTGTTGATTTTGACGCCCGGACCGTGGTTGAAGAAGTTTCAGCGCTCTTCGCGGAAAGTGCGCAGCGCAAGGGTCTGGAGCTGATTTGCGCCCTGCCGCCACAGTCATTGGCGGCGCGCGGCGATCCGGTGCGGTTGCGGCAGGTGCTGACCAATTTGGTCGGTAACGCCATCAAGTTCACCGAACACGGCGAAGTCATGGTCCGGACGTCGGCTCCGCGTCCTACCGAAACCGGGTTTGAGCTACGCTTTGAGGTGCGCGATACCGGCGTCGGCATTCCCGAATCGGCGCAGGAGCGCATTTTCAACGCCTTCGATCAACTCGACGGTTCATTGACCCGCCGACATGGTGGCACCGGCCTGGGATTGGCGATTGCCCGGCAGTTGGTGGATCTCATGGGCGGCGAAATTACGCTGCACAGCGTGCAAGGACAAGGTTCCACCTTTGGCTTTACCATCCCGCTGGAACCGTCGAATCAGCCGCCCAGCCCACTGGAACCTACGGATCATCTGCGCAACGTGCGCATGCTGGTGGTCGATGACAGCGCCACCAACCGTGAAATCCTGCTGCATCAATTACAGGCCTGGGGCATACGCGGTGATAGCGCCGCCGGGGGACGGGAGGCGCTGGAACGCTTGCAAATGGCGCAGGCCATGGGCGATCCCTATGAAATCGCCCTGCTGGATGGCCTGATGCCGGGGCTGACCGGGCCAGAACTGGCGCTGGCTATCCACGAGAAACCGGAATTGCGCGAGACCCAACTGGTGTTGCTCACCTCGGTCGTCTTTCAGGGTGAGATGCAGGACAAAGCCCGCCAGGCCGGGGTGGTGCATCAGTTATTCAAGCCGGTGCGCCAATCCTTATTGTGGAGTTGCTTGCGTCAGTTACTGCAACCGTCGCCGTCGGAAGCCACCGAATCGCCTTCCGCCCGTTCGCTGGAAGTGCGGCGACGTGGAGCGCGGGTGTTGGTGGTGGAGGACAATCCGGTCAATCAGGAATTAGCCAAGGCTATGCTGACGCAACTCGGTTGTGTGGTTGAGGTCGCGAATCATGGGCGTCAGGCGGTCGACTGGCTGGAGCACCATTCCTGCGATCTGGTGTTGATGGATTGCCAGATGCCGGTGATGGATGGCTTTCAGGCGGCAGCAGCGATTCGGGAACGGGAAGTGGGCAGGCTGTCCCGATTGCCCATCGTCGCGCTGACCGCTCATGCCGTGAGTGGGGATCGGGAGCGCTGCCTGGCAGCGGGTATGGACGATTATTTGACCAAGCCCTTTTCCCAGGAGGGTCTGGTCAAGATGCTGAATCGCTGGCTGCGAACGCCGGTGGTCAGCGTGCCGACCCCTCCCCCCAACCCCCTCCCACAAGGGGAGGGGGAGCAGCCCAACGCGCTGTTTCACAAAACTCCCTCCCCCCTTGCGGGGGAGGGCGGGGGTGGGGGGGCGGAAGCGTCCATTGAAGCGATTGATCAGCAGGTGCTGGAGAAGATTCGCATTCTCGAACGCAAGGGTGCGCCGAATCTGGTCGCCCGGCTGATCGGGTTGTATTTGCGCGACGCGCCGAAGTTGATTAGCCAGATGAAACAGGCCGTCGCCGAGGAGGATGACGAAATGCTGCTGACCGCGGCGCATACCCTGAAATCGAGTAGCGCCAATGTAGGCGCAACGTCACTGTATGGCCTGTGCAAGGAACTGGAAGCGCAGGCGCGTCAGCAGGTGGTGGTGAATCCCCAGGAACAGGTCATGGCTATCGAACACCTGTTTATGGCGGCACAGGCCATTTTGCGGCGGGAATTACCAACGAGCAGTCAATGACGCTGAGTCACGGTAAGGTCAATCTTCAACCCAAGGAGTTGTGATGCTTCCAACATCAATCACGAGCCGCGCCATCCTGCTAGCCGCGCTCTTCAGCGGATGGACGCCAATTGCTGGCGCTGCGGAAGAACTCAAAATCGGCGGTACGGGCAACGCGCTGGGGACGATGCAACGGCTGGCCGACGCCTTTAACCAGCAAAATCCCGACGTGAAAGCCACGGTGTTACCCAGTATGGGCAGCAGCGGCGCGGTCAAAGCGGTTCCCAAGGGCGCTATCGACATCGGCCTGAGTTCGCGGGATCTGACCGACGCCGAACGGCAGAGCGGCGCGGTCTCGGTCGAATATGCCCGGACTCCGCTGGTGTTTGCCGTAGCCACGACGACCAAAACCACCGCCATCACCCTGGATCAAGTCGCTGATCTGTATTCGGGCCAATTGCTGAACTGGCCAGAGGGCGGCGGGCAGATTCGTC
This sequence comes from Gammaproteobacteria bacterium, assembly GCA_020047885.1. The sequence goes on from JAIFNF010000257.1 coordinate 4,509, forward strand.
CGGTGTTGCGCCAGCCCGGCGATGACAACACCCGCCAGGTGCGGGATATGTCCCCGGCGCTCGATCAGGCCATGACCCTGGCGGAGAAACGGCCGGGAATGCCCTTCGCGGTGACCGATCAGGACGCCGCTGACAAGATCGGCAGCATCCCCGGTGCGATTGGCGTGACCACGCTGGCCTTGATGCTCTCGGAAAACCGACCCCTGCGCGCCCTGACGCTGGATGGTGTGGAACCCACTGCGGAAAACGCCGCCGCGGGTCGCTATCCTTACTACAAGCGCCTGTTCCTGATCACGCGGGCTAACCCCCCGGCCAAGGTTCAACAGTTTAAGGCGTTCCTGATTGCTCCCACGGGACGCGATATCCTGACCGGTGCCGGTCACTGGATCCCCTGAATTCGCAGACGACGCGCCTTAATGACTTCCCGCGACGACCAGATTGCCTCGATCATCAACCGGACGGCGCTGATTGTGGCGCTGCTGGTGACCCTCGCCCTGCCACTCGGCTACGGCATGGTCGCCTTCAACGACCTCAGCGCCGCCCTGGCGTTCAAGGCGCGGGTCAAGGCGACCGCCTTCAGTACGCTGATTACCGGCAATCCCGAGTTGTGGATGTACGCCGAAAATCGGATGCAGGGGCTGTTGATGCGCGAACCGGTCCCGCTGGAAACGGAATGGGCGCAGGTTTATGACGAGCAGGGCGTACTGATTACGCAAACCGGCCAACCGCCCGCGTCGCCACTATTGAGCCGGAGTTATCCCCTGTACGACGCTACGCGCATCGCCGGCCGTATTGAGGTCAGCGACTCCTTGCGCAGCCTGATCCAGGGCGCGGTCATCGCCACGTTGATCGGTCTCGCGCTGGGTGCCTCGGTATTCATGGCCTTCAGGGTCGTCTCCCTGCGGGCGCTGCGGCGGGTGACGCAAGCGCTGGTCAACAGTGAAACGGCCTACCGAAATCTCGTCGAATTATCCCCCGATGCGCTGTGCATCAGTTGCGACGAAAAAATTGTGTACCTCAACGCCGCCGCCGTCCGCCTGGTCGGGGCGGATTCCCTGGACGCGCTGCTGGGTACTTCCATTTGGGACTATCTGCATCCCAAAGCTCGGATCCGGGTTCGGGAACGGTTGGGGGACATTTTGGCCGAACAGTGCGCCGCGCCCTTTCTGGAAGAACGCTGTCTGCGGCGCGACGGCACGGTTTTTCCGGTGGAAATCGCCGCCGCCCCGTTTATTTACAACGGACGCCCGGCGCTGCAGATCATCGTCCACGATCTGACCGAGCGGAAGCGCATGGAAGAAGCCCGTCAGGCGCGGGACGCTGCCGAGGCGGCCAGTCAGGCCAAGTCGCGGTTTCTGGCGAATATGAGCCATGAAATCCGCACCCCGATGAATGGCGTTCTCGGCATGACCGAGTTGTTGCTGAATACCGAATTGCACCCCAGTCAGCGGCGCTTTGCTGAATTGATCCAGCAATCTGGCCGCAGTTTGCTGGAGATCATCAATGACATTCTGGATTTTTCCCGGATTGAAGCCGGCAAGCTGGAACTGAATCGCGTCGATTTTGACATCCGCCGGGTGGTGCAGGACATCGCCGGGCTGTTTGCCGAGCATGCCCAGCGCAAGGGTCTGGAACTGATCTGTGCGCTGCCGCCGCAGTCGTTGGCGGTCCAGGGCGATCCGGTGCGGCTGCGTCAGGTGCTGACTAACCTAGTCGGCAACGCCCTCAAATTCACCGAGCGGGGTGAAGTGATGATCCGGGTCGCTGCGCCGCGTCTCACCGCAACCGGCCTCGAGGTGCGCTTTGAAGTGCGTGATACTGGGGCGGGCATTGCCGAAGCCGCGCAGGAGCGGATTTTCAATGCCTTCGATCAGGCCGACAACTCCCTGACTCGTCGGCATGGCGGTACCGGGCTGGGTCTGGCCATCGCCCGGCAACTGGTGGGATTGATGGGCGGGGCGCTGACCGTGCAGAGTCGGGCCGGGCAGGGCGCGACATTTCACTTTACCCTGCCGCTGCGCCCGGCGATTGACGCCGTGGCCTCAGTCCGGCGGCCGCCCGATCCGGAGCCGCCCCTACTGGCGCGACCGGGTGCCCGAGTGTTGCTGGTCGAGGATAATGCCGTGAATCAGGAATTGGCTCAGGTGATGCTGATCCAGCTCGGCTGTATCGTGACGGTCGCCCAACATGGACGGGAAGCCCTCAACTGGTTGGAGCACCAGACCTGCGATCTGGTGCTCATGGACTGTCAGATGCCGGTCATGGACGGCTTTCAGGCGACGGCGCTGATTCGCCGGCGGGAACAGCGCGAAGCCATGACCACCCGGTTGCCCGTCGTAGCGCTAACCGCTCATGCGGTCAGTGGCGACCGGGAACGCTGTCTGGCGGCGGGTATGGATGATTATCTGAGTAAACCCTTTTCGCAGGAGGCACTGGTGAATGTACTGAATCGCTGGTTGCCCACCCCCCACCAAAACGGTTAGAGGCGATAGCATGATGGATGACGACCAGAAACCGCCTTGTGTGCTGGTGGTAGATGACGACGATGGACAGCGCCTGTTGGCCAGCGTCGCCCTGATGCAGGCTGGATTTTCGGTGTGGGAAGTCGCCAGTGGCGAACAGGCGCTGCGTCGGTGTGCCGAGGAATGGCCGGATATCGTGTTGCTCGATGTGGTCATGCCGGGTCTGGATGGGTTCACGGTTTGCGAGAGGCTTCGGCAACAGCCGGGCGGGGCGCATGTGGCGATTTTGATGGTCACCGGCCTCGATGATCTGGACTCCATCGAACGGGCTTACCGGGTCGGGGCGACCGATTTCATTACCAAGCCCATTCAGTGGCTGATCCTGCATCAGCGGGTGCGGTATATCCTGCGCGCCAGCCAGGCGTTTCAGGCCTTGCGGGAACGGGAACAGGCGTTGATTCAGGCCAAGCGGCAGGCGGAACTGGCCAGTCAGGCCAAGTCGGATTTCCTGTCGATGATGAGTCACGAATTGCGCTCGCCGATGACCGGCATTCTCGGGGCGCTCAGTCTCCTGTTGCAAACGCCACTGGAGGCGGAGCAGGGACAGTATGCGCACATTGCCCACGATTCGGCGCGTTCGCTGCTGGCGATCCTCAATGACATCCTGGATATGGCCAAGCTGGAGGCGGGTCGGATGACCATTGAAGATCTTGATATTACGATTGACCCGGTGATCGACGAGGTGGTGCACCTTATGGCGGCACCGGCGACCGAGAAGGGGCTATGCCTGGTCGTCAACCGGGACTCAGCCATTCCGCCTGAGTTGCGCGGGGATGCCGTGCGTATTCGCCAAATCCTGTTAAATCTGGTGAGCAATGCGGTCAAGTTTACCCACCGCGGCGCGATTACCGTTGACGTCGCCTATGAACCGGAAGCGTCTCGGTTGAAGATCGCGGTCACTGACACCGGGATCGGCATTCCGCCGGACGTTCAGCAGCGCCTGTTTACCCGCTTCACTCAGGCGGACAGCTCGATCAGCCGCAACTACGGCGGCACTGGGCTGGGCCTGGCGATTTGCAAACAGCTTTGTGAATTGATGGGCGGCGACATTGGCTTGCACAGTACGCCCGGCGAGGGCAGCACGTTCTGGTTCACGGTTCACTGTCCACCCGGCGCTGTCGATCAGGTGAATGACCGCATCGGCTCAGTCGCCCAGACCGACACCGCCATGACCCAACCGTTGCACATTCTGCTGGCCGAAGACAGCCCGATTAACCAGGTCATCATCAAGGCGATTCTGATCAAGGCGGGACATACGCTGGAAATCGCCAATAATGGCCGGGAAGCGGTGGACGCCGCTGCGCGTACCCATCTCGATCTGATTCTGATGGATGTGCAGATGCCGGAGATGAACGGGGTCAGCGCCACGCAGGCCATTCGCGCCTTGCCACCGCCGCACTGTAGGGTGCCGATTATTGCGCTGACCGCCAACGCCATGCGCGAGCAACAGGGGCAATATCTGGCGGCAGGTATGGATGATTATGTGAGCAAACCCTTTACCGAAGACGCCTTGCTCAGCGCTATCGCCCGGCGTCACGCCGCTCGCCCGGTCGCGGGAGAGGCGTCCGCCGAGAGCGCCCACTGGGAGGCGATTAGCCTGTTCGATGCAGTCCAGATCGAGGGGATTCGCGCATCGGTGGGTGAAGAAGCGTTCCGCAGTCTCCTGGAAGAATTTGTGAATGCGATCGCCGAAAACATCGACCAGTTACGCCACGCCTGGCGAGATGCCGATACCGAGCAGATCGGCAAGATTACGCATCGGCTGAAAGGTGAAGCCGGTACGCTGGGCATTGCGCGGATTGCCGCTATTGCCAAGTTCCTGAACACCACTGAATCTGCTGACATCGGCCAGGCGGTTCAAGCACTGGAACAGGCTTATCGGGAAACCGTGGCCGCTATTCCGGCGCTGAATGCGGCGCATCCGTCAACGGGCAAAGCTGACTCATGACCTCCAGCAGGTTGTCGGGATTGACCGGCTTGGTCATCCAGGCGCTGAGTCCCGCCGAGCGGGCTTTTTCGCGCACCTCGTGGTGGGTGTCCGCGGTAATCATAATAATCGGTGTCTGACCATAGGCGGGCATTGCGCGAACTTTTGTCACCAGGGTCAGGCCATCCATGTTATCCATGTGGTAGTCAACAATCAGGCCGTCATCAGATTTTCCGCGAGAGACCCCGGCCTTCAGGCCGGGGAGGGATAGCGGGCCGAACGAAGTTCGGCGGCCTTTGGGTTGGGTTGT
>JAIFNF010000056.1 GCA_020047885.1 Gammaproteobacteria bacterium
GCACCGAGAACTACGCGGCGAATACCTTGGTCACGCTCACCGCGAAAGCAGCTACCAGTTTTACCTTTACGGGTTGGAGCGGAGCCTGCACCGGAACCGACCCCTGCGCCGTCACCATGAGCGCTGCGCAGACCGTCACGGCGACCTTTGTGCCTAACGGGACACTAACCGTCACCACAGAAGGCAACGGAACCGGTACCGTTACCAGCAACCCGGCGGGCATTGATTGCGGTACTGACTGTAGCGAGCTGTATGCCTTGAACGCCGAGGTAGTGCTAACCGCAACGCCAGCGGTGGGTTCAGAATTTACCGGATGGAGTGGAGCCTGTAGCGGAACGGGCGAATGTACCGTCATCATCACCGCCGCCCAGCAAGTCCAAGCACGATTCAACCTCATCAACGAACTATCGGTCACTGTAGTGGCCGACACCGGATCCACGGGATCAGTCACTAGCATCCCGGGGGGCATCAACTGTGGCACCAGTGGCACCGATTGTAGTGAAGTCTACGCCCCACAAACGACGGTCACGCTGACCGCGATTCCCGGAGCCGGTTCGAAGTTCGCCGGCTGGGCGGACGCCTGCGCCGGTCAAGAGACGACAATCTGTACGGTCACCATCGATCAGGCCAAAAGCGTCACCGCCTACTTCTCCGCCTTCCTCGACACAAACCCCCGCCTCGTGGTGGGCAAATCCGGCACGGGCGACGGCTCAATCACCAGCCTCCCGGAAGGCATCAATTGCGGCCAAGCGTGCACGGCAAACTATGTGACGGGCACCCTGGTCACTTTGACCGCTCGACCAAACGCCACCTCCACCTTCATTGGCTGGGCGGGTGACGCCTGTGCGGGCACCAGCGAACTCACTTGTGCAGTGACCATGACCCAGGCCACCAGCGTCACCGCCTACTTTGCTCCCTTGATTGCCCTCACCGTGGAGAAGACAGGCAACGGTACGGGTACGGTAACGAGTACCCCGGCAGGTATTGACTGTGGTGCCACATGTGCAGCGGGATTTGTCATCAACTCAGTGGTCACGCTGAACGCCAATCCTGCGACGGGTTCGGTCTTCACCGGTTGGGGCGACAACCCGGCCTGCGTAGAAACCTCTCTCTCCTGCACGGTTGTGATTGATGCGGCCAAGACGGTCACCGCTGAATTCACTAATGTCTTTGATTTAACAGTGAACCTGTCTGGAAACGGAACTGGCAAGGTGACTGGCAAGGTGACCGACGGCTCCGTGAGCATTGACTGCGGTATGGATGCCACGGATTGCGCTGAAACCTACCTCAGCGGCACAAGCGTCACACTAACGGCAACGGCGGATCCGGCAACGGCAGATCCGAAAGACGACTCAACCTTCTTTGGTTGGACCGGTGACTGCACGGGCACCAGCTCTTCTTGCACGGTCACCATGGATAAAGCCAAAACAGTGACGGCGGTCTTCCGGGCACCCGATACCTTTGACTTGAAATTGAACGTCACAGGCAACGGCACCGTGACTCCGTCCCCGTCCGGCGTCGATTGTGGCGTGAACTGCTATTTCTATGCGAGAGGTGATGTAGTCACGCTCAGCGCCCAAGCGGGTACTAACGCCGCCTTTCTAGGCTGGACTGGCGGATGTACGGGTAATGATCTCTCGTGTACCGTAACGATGAACCAGGCGCGCACCGTGACCGCCAACTTCATCTCCTCAGAGCGCGATCTGAGTTTGACCCTGGACAGCCCCAGACTGGCTGATCCGGACAATAATCAACTAGCGGGCAAAAACGGCCAGCGCAATATCAGCTTCGAACTTACCGCGCTGAATCAAGGGCGGGTCGCAATCAGCGATTTCCAGGCCAAGCTGTACTTCATTCCCCAGGATGCGAACAGCGTTGATCTCACCGATCCCAATACCATCAGCGCGGGTAAAGAGTGTCAGTTCCGCAATGGTGTATCCGCACCTTCCGATGTCGATCCAGAGGCCGGCAAGGCCAGTTGCATTGGCAACATTGTATTACCCCCCACGCTGCCAGCGGGCGTCTATAAACTGGCGGCTCTCGTGGATGCAGATACCCAGGCGCAGACTGCCAATACGTTTACCATCCATCAGGTAGCTGTCGTGATCGACAAATCAGGGAATGGCACGGTGTTCAGCCAACCGAGTGGTGTCGCGTGCAGCGTCAACACCAACTGCAAAATTCCTTTCCTGTATGGCGATAAAGTCACGCTGACCCAAGCGCCGAAGATGGACGAGCAAGAGCCACCGCAACCGCTCTATACCTTCCTTAGTTGGAATACGCCTTGCGTGGGTCTTAAAGACTGTGGGTTGACCTTGTACAGTACGGCGGACACCACCGACATCACCGCTAAGTACTGGGATAACAACAAAGATCCCAGCCAAGTCGTCCTGGCCGTGTACAAGGCCGGCACCGGTACGGGCACCATTGTTGCCGACGATCCTACTGCCGTCGACTGTGGCAGTGACTGCTGGCAAGCCTACGCGAAAGCGGATAACAAGGTCGTCACCCTCACGGCAACCTCCGACATCAGCACCTCCTCCTCCTTCACCGGTTGGAGCGGCATTTGTACCGGAACCGGCAAATGCACTGTGACCATGAGCGCCATCAACACCGTCACCGCGACCTTTACCAGTCCCGCCACTGAGCTGATCATCCACTACTACACCTCCATCCTGGGTCGCGCACCCGAGGCGGCTGGACTGGCCTATTGGCAGGGACTCATCGCCGAGGAAAAGGCGCAAGGCCAAGATGTCAAACCGGTCTTCCGCGACATGGCTAACTTCTTCTTCAACAGCCCCGAATACTTGGGGAACAACACCAGCGATGAACAATTCATCACCGACCTCTACCGCACCTTCTTCCAGCGCGAGCCGGATAGCGACGGCCTGGAATTCTGGTTAGGTCAACTGGAGTCTAACGTCTCGCGCAACGAGGTAATGGCCGGCTTCCTTTACTCCCCGGAATTCACAGCCTTCATGGAAGGATTGGGACTCTGACCGCAAGCCCCCCCCACGAGGACGGCCTGGAGCCTGATTTACGGGGAGTGCCTGGCCGGGGGGGAGGGAGTCTTGCGAAACACGTTGTGGCGCTCCCCCGCCCCTTGTAGGAGGGGGTTGGGGTGAGGGGTGAAGGCAACCCGGCTCAACCGCTGCCAGGCGTGCAGGACGCAGGCGACCGACCACGCTTGAGCGGGCGCGCCGCGAGGATGATGCGGTGGCGCGCCATCGAAAATTTCACTCACCGTCCCCAACCCAGCATCGCTGAGATGGTCACGAATCGGCTCCAGCCAGGCCAGCGCTGCTTCCGCATCCCCATGCACCCGATAGTCCGCCAGCGCATAATGCCCCAGCAACCATCCCCAAACCGGTCCCTGGTGATAACCACTATCACGCTCGCGCACATCGCCGATGTAATGAGGCCGGAAGGCGGCATGGCGCGGAGCCAGTGAGCGCAGGCCGTAAGAGGTCAGCAACTCCCGGCCACAAACCCGCAACACCGCCGCCTGATCCGCATGACTGAGTGGACTGTGCGGCAGGCTGACCGCCAGTAACTGATTCGGGCGCACCAGTGCATCGTCGCCGTTGGAACCGTCCAGCACATCGAACAAGCCGTCCCCATCCGCTCGGATAAAGCGCTGGAAGCCCCACTGAGCCTGTTTCGCCAAATCCGCGTAAAAGGCCGGTGATTGACCCAACGCCCGTGCGCAGTCGGCCACACTCTGCAAGGCGTTGTACCAGAGGGCGTTAATCTCCACTGGTTTCCCGATACGCGGCGTAATGACCCAGTCCCCCAGTTTGGCATCCATCCAGGTCAGTTGTAGACCCGGTTCACCACATTGGAGCAGGCCATCGACGCCATCGAGACCGATGCCATAACGGGTTCCCGCCACATGCCAGGCGATGATTTCCTGTAGCACTGGGAATGCTTCAGCCAGACTCTTCTTATCCCCACTCGCCTCCCAATAGGCGCGCCAGGCGTCCACAAACCACAGAGCGGCGTCGGCCGTGTTGTAAGCCAGCGGTTCGCCAGCACCAGAAAATAGATTGGGCAACATGCCCTGATCGACAAACCGGGCGAAGGTGCGCAGGATGCGGCGAGCCATCTCAGAACGCCCCGTCGCCAGCGCTAATCCCGGCAGGGCGATCATCGTGTCCCGACCCCAATCGCCGAACCAGGGATAACCGGCGATGACCGATTCGCCATCGGGCAATCCCGGCAGCGGGCGGTCGATCAGGAAGCTGTCCGCCGCCAGTGTCAGTTGCCGCACCCAGTCGGGCGCATCCGGGAGATGCGGAACAGCGAGCGTCAGCAAGTCGGTTTCACGCTGTAGAAAGCGCTGCATGGCAGCGTCAAGATCGAGGGAAGCGTCTTCGTGCAGGCTGGCGACGATGCCGGTCCAGACGCCGGGTTGCAGAGTCAGCGTGGCCTCGCCCAGACAGAGATGATGATCATGGTGCGCCAAGCCCCGCTCGCATTCTACCGGCAGGTCAAAATGCTCAAACCAGTCGGGATCATGGTCGATGCTGCCGCCACAGGCCGACAACCACAGAGTAAATTCCGGAGCGCTGATCCGCTGCTGTGCTGGGTTCAGTGCCTCGATCACCGGGTGGAACTCGTGCATTACGGTTTCACTATGATGATCGCGGCCATTGACGAGCAGTTGCACGCGCAGTTGCAGTCCGTGACCGGAACGCTCCGGGGCCAGTCGCCAGGCGACGTAGGTCGTGTTAGCGCCGAACTCCATCCAGATACGCTGTTCCAGGACCAGATCGCCGATGGCGTAGCGCCAGACCGGCATCCGCCCTTCCAGATGGAAGGATTCCAGATGCATATAACCGTGGGGATTGATCGCGCCGCCCGCCCAGCGGTTGCTGAATAGCGGAATGTCCCGCTCACCGTCCACCAACGTGGCATCCGCCTTGGCGAAGACCAGCCAGCGGTCGCAGGGGGGTTGCAGCGGCGCGATCAGCAAACCGTGATAGCGACGGGTCAGCGTATTGGCCACCGTGCCGGCGGCATAACCGCCCAGACCGTTGGTCACCAGCCATTCACGGCGTTCGGCTTGGAGCAAATCGCCGCATAACGCTCGCCCGCAATGGATGACATCAGGTAAGTTGTGGGTCATCAGTTTTACCGGTAGTGGATTTTGGAATAGGTGGCGTCAGGGTTCCAGCCGCAACTGGTCGCCGATCTGAATGCGGTGTTGAGCCGCAGCGCCGGCGTTAAGCTCCAGGATATAGCGGATGGTCGCGGTGTCGCTGGGATAGCTCGGACAATTCAGCACATTGCAGGGCGGGACTTTCGCCACGATCTGTGCCAACCGGCCTTCGGCATCGAAATACAGCAAGTCCAGGGGAATATGGGTATTTTTCATCCAGAACACCGCGCGTCCGGGTGGCTGGACAAACAGCATTCCTCGATCTGGCGGCAATTCATTGCGGAACATCAAACCCTGCGCCCGCTCGCGAGGCGTTTGAGCGATTTCAACCTGAAACGTTGCCGACCCCACCGTGACCTGCGCCTGCTCCATCGCCAACACGGCGCTGAAGGTCATCAGGAGTAGCCACCCGCCGATTAAACTTCGATAGACGTTCATCAATAGCCCTTGTTTTGGATACGTCGTTATGGATTGAACGAAGCCGGTAAGGTGATTTCTCCTCAAGACGATACCGAGTGTCGATCATCATTCCAGATTAGCCACGGAATGACACAGAATGACACAGAAAAAGAAAGAATTTTCCGTGCTTTTCCGTGTCATTCCGTGGCTAAATCCTCACGTTTGGCTGGAGTGGGGATCAAAGCGGGTATGCTCTTTTCAGAAAATCGCCTAAAACCCGACGAATCAGGCGATATTGACCGGAATCCGGCTAAAATAACAAAAAATATCGGCGTCATTGACTCCCATCCGCGCTGTCCCAGGAGGTCTCCCATGGATCAACTACCCGTTGCCCTGTACCGCGCCGCCCAGGTGCGCGAACTGGATCGCATTGCGATTGAGGAACGCGGCATTCCCGGTTATACGCTGATGTGTCGGGCTGGCGAAGCGGCGTTCCAGTTACTGCGTCAACGCTGGCCGGAATCTCATCATTTCACTGTGATCTGCGGTGGCGGCAATAACGGCGGCGATGGCTATATCGTCGCCCGCCTGGCGCGTCAGGCCGGGTTTAATGTGCAAATCCTGACCCTGGCCGATCCAGAAACCCTGCATGGCGATGCGCAAACCGCCTGGCAGGACGCCCGTTCCGCTAATATTCCCATCACCCCCTTCGCCAGCGAGCGTCTGGAAGGCAGTGACGTGCTGATCGATGCCATTCTCGGCACCGGCCTGGAGCGTCCGGTCACGGGCGCGTGGCGGGAAGCCATTGACGCGATCAACGCCTATCCCGCCGACACGTTGGCGCTGGACATTCCCTCCGGTCTGCACGCTGATACTGGGGCAATCCTCGGCGCGGCCATCCAGGCTGCCGCCACGATCACGTTTATCGGTCTCAAACAGGGACTGTTCACCGGACAAGGTCCAGCCTGTTGCGGCGCGGTGCATTTCGCCGATCTCGACGTACCGCCGGACATTTACCCGGCGCTGCATCCGGCCAGTTGGCGCTATGCCGGCGACGATGTGCCAACGCTCCTGCCCCGGCGCTCACGCAGCGCCCATAAAGGGCATTTTGGCCATGTCCTGATCATCGGCGGCGGGCGGGGCATGGCGGGCGCAGCGCGGATGGCGGGTGAAGCCGCCGCCCGGTGCGGAGCGGGACTGGTCAGTATCGCGACGCGGGCGGCTCATGCCGGGTTTCAGGCTGCGGTTCGGCCAGAACTGATGTTTCATGGCGTTGAAGATGCGGACGACCTCGCCCCCCTGCTCGCTCGCGCCACGGTGATCGCCATTGGGCCGGGACTGGGGCGCGGCGACTGGGGTCGGACCTTGCTCCATGCCGCGCTGGCCAGTGATAAGCCCCTGGTCATCGACGCCGACGGCCTGAACCTGCTGGCGGTGGAACCGGCGTTCCGGGAAAACTGGATTCTGACGCCGCATCCCGGCGAAGCGGCCCGCTTGCTGAAAATGACGCCCACCGATGTCGAGGCCGATCGTTTCGCCGCCGTGGAAGATTTAGCGTTGCGCTATGGCGGCGTGGCCGTGCTCAAAGGCGCAGGTTCCCTCATCGCCAGTCGGGAAGAGGGGCAAGTGGCGCTGTGTACGACAGGCAATCCCGGTATGGCCAGTGGCGGCATGGGTGATGTGCTGACCGGGGTGATTGCAGCGCTGGTTGCCCAAGGTCTACCGCTGTTCGCGGCGGCGAAAGCGGGCGTTTACCTGCATGGATGGGCGGGTGACCAGGCCGCGCAGGCCGGTGGCGAACGTGGGTTGCTGGCGACGGATCTACTACCTTTTCTGCGGCAAGCGGTGAATCCCTGAACCATGCTGACCTACCATCTTGATTCCGCCGAGGCGACTGAAGTGCTCGGCGCTCGACTCGCCGCCCAACTCAGACCCGGCGTTATTCTCTATCTGAGCGGTGATCTCGGGGCGGGCAAAACGACCCTGGTACGCGGTCTGCTCCATGCGCTCGGTCATCGCGGCACGGTCAAAAGTCCGACCTATACCCTGGTGGAACCCTACCAGATCGGCGAGTGGCGGCTGTTTCACTGGGATTTGTACCGGGTGGCCGATCCGGAGGAACTGGACTTTCTGGGACTGCGCGATCAACTGGATGAACAAGCGATATTGCTGATCGAGTGGCCGGAACAGGGGCAGGGCGAATTGCCCGCGGCAGATGTGGCGATTGCGTTGAGCTATGCCGGCGAGGGTCGTGCTTGCCAATTGACCGCCCGCTCCTCGGTCGGCCATGTGCTGCTGGCTGACCTGTGACTCGCGGAGGAACTGATGATACGTAACCATTCACACCCCACCCCGGCCCTCCCCCACAAGGAGGGAGGGAGTCTTGCGAAGCAACGAGTTGTGGAGCTCCCCCTCTCCATTTATGGGGAGGGGGTTGGGGGGAGGGGTCTGAACGCTTACGATGATACTTTCTGCGGGTGAGACTGATGGCCTTGGCGAGTACACTAGGAAAGATTAACGACCGGAGGATTCGCATGAAGAACCCTGTGATGCACCAACCCACACATCGAATATCGACCTTTTCAATGAGCATGGCGGCGGTCTGGATGGCGATCAGCCTCCCGACCATGGCCGAGGAGATACGGCCCGGTCTCTGGCAGATCACCTTGACCTCCCGAGTGGCTGAGACGCCCGACTGGCAGCCAGAACCGTTTCAACTCACCCAGTGCTTGACGGAACAGGATGCGCAAAATCCTGACCGACTGCTGACGGGATTGAGTACATCAGGCGCTTCCGGCTGTGAGTTTTCAAACCGGCAAGCCGCTGGGCAACATCTGCGCTTTGCAGTGCGTTGCGCAGGAACGCTGGGGATTGAGGGTCAAGGCGCTGTCGATTTCACCGCGACCACGGTGAAAGGCGTACTGACAATCCGTGCGGCGTCCGGGGACGGATCGGCGGCACTCATTGAAATGCAGAATCAGTTGCAGGCGACGTATCTTGGCCCCTGTTCGCCTTAACGCGCCACGCGGTTAGCGCAGGTTCTGCCCCGGTTGGCGTGCGCTACGCTAACCCATTCACCATTAAGGACTTTGATGATGGATTTGTTATCTTTCGATGCTGAACCCCTGTTTTTCGATGATCCGCCTACCGAAGAAGTGGTTCAGTTACTCCAACAGGCCGCCGATCATTATGGCGACGAACAGGCCGACGTCGATTTGCAACGTGCTTACCACCTGGCTCCAAACCATCTCATGGTTTTGGTTGCCCTCTTTCGCTATCACGTCTATCAACAGCACTTTCTTGAAGCCATCGACATCAGCCAACAGGCGCGGGAAGTCATTCGGCAAAAATTGGCGCTGCCTCACGATTGGCGCACACTCAGTGAAGACGCGCTTTTTTCCGGCTCTGAAAGGAACATGGTGACGATTCGCTTCTATTTGCTGTGCCTGAAAGGAGAAGCCTATCTCTATGCCCGGTCTGGTGAACCGGAGAAAGCGACCGCTTTATTGCAAAAGGTCATCGAAATAGACGCCAACGATCATTTAGGGGCGAGGGTCTTGTTAAAGGTGATTAACGAAAGTCAATTACCGTTGCATCAACCATGACATTTTAGGACACGGCTCATTTCCTGCTTCACTGAGGCCGGTTTCACCGGGGTCTTGCGACGGCTCGACTGAAGGCGTAACTTCCCGCCCAACTGGCGGTAGCGAGCGCTTCACGCTCAATATTCTGGGCCGCGTTGATGTCGCGGTCATGTTCAGCGCCGCAGTGGGTGCACGTCCATTGCCGGACGGACAGCGGCATGGTTTCGGCTTTCACTCGACAGCTTGAGCAGGTCTTGCTACTCGGAAACCAGCGATTCACG
>JAIFNF010000240.1 GCA_020047885.1 Gammaproteobacteria bacterium
GTTTCGGTCAACAGTTCATAGCCTAGATCACGCAGGTGGTGATTCAAGGCATGGGGTTCAGCCGCACGGTAGCGAACGACGACGATGCGCAAGCCGGTCTGATCCGGATGCCACGGGGAAACCACCGTGGCAATGTAGCCGCCGGCTTCATTGATCGCCGTCAGCAGCAGACCCAGTTGGCCGATGGTGTCAGGTAAATGCACAGCGATGCGCGTGGTGTCTTCCATCAGGCAGCCGGTGATGTCGAGGAAGAAATCGAGTAAATCCTCATGCGTCAGCATCCCCACCAGATGACCTCCGCTATCCACCACGGGCAGGCAGCCGATCTTTTCCTGACGCAGCAGGCGGGCGGCTTCCTCAACCAATGTGTCAGGAGTGCAAGTTATAACCTTGGCGCTCATGACCTTGGCGGCGGTGAGCTTGCCCAGCAGATAGTTGGCTTCGCCCACCGAGAGCGTGGTGATCGAGGAGGGCGCGACCCGCTCCAGATCGTGGGAGGTAATCAGCCCCACCAGTCGCCCATCGCGCACGACCGGCAGATGGTGGATATGGTGGTCGCGCATTAAGGCGGCCAGTTGGGGCAGGCGGGTCTCTTCAGCGACCTGCAACACCTCGCGGGTCATGATTCGGTCTACGTACATGTTCGATTTTCCCCCTCACCCCCGACCCCTCTCCCACCCAGGGAGAGGGAAGATTGAGTGTTTAATAGCCCAAATAAGCCCGGCGCACATCGTCGTCGGCCAGTAAATCAGCAGCCGGGGCAGTTTTAGTAATCCGCCCGGTTTCCAGAATATAGCCGCGTCCGGCAATAGCGAGCGCGGCGCGGGCGTTCTGTTCCACCAGCAGGATGGTGACGCCCTGGCTATTCAGTTCGACGATCACCCGGAAGATTTCTTCGACCAGGAGCGGCGCCAGCCCCATGGAAGGTTCGTCCAGTAGTAGTAACCGTGGACGACCCAGGAGGGCGCGGCCAATCGCCAGCATTTGTTGCTGCCCCCCGGACAGCGTGCCGGCCAGTTGTTGGCGGCGTTCCTGAAGGATGGGGAACAGGGTGTAGACACGCGCCATTTCCTGACTGACCCAACCGTGATTGCGATGCTGGCGGTAAGCGCCGAGCTTCAAGTTATCCTCGACGCTCAACGGGGCGAAGACCTGCCGCCCTTCCGGTACCTGGCAGACACCGGCGGCGACGATGCGGTGCGTCGGCCAGCGGGTGATGTCCTGGCCATCGAAATGGATGGATCCGGCGCTGGGCCGATGCAGGCCGGACAGGGTATGGAGCAGGGTAGTTTTACCGGCGCCGTTGCCGCCGACCAGGGCGACCAGTTCGCCCGCGTGAACGCTCAGGCTGGCATTGTGAACCACCTGCACCGGGCCATAGTGGCTGTTCAGGCCAGTGACTTCCAATAGCGGGGTAGGGGATAGGCGAGCGTCAGACGGCATAGTGCACAGCTCCCCCGAGGTAAGCGGCAATGACGCGGGGATTGGCCTGAATCTCCGCCGGCGTCCCCTCGGCCAGCACGCTGCCATAGTCGAGCACCAACAGTCGGTCCGAGACGCTCATCACTAGGGGCATGTGGTGTTCCACCAAGAGCACGGTGACGCCGGAGGCGCGGATGCGTTGAATTAAATCCCGAAGAGCCATGGTTTCCGTATCATTGAGGCCCGCGGCGGGTTCATCTAACAACAGCATACGGGGTTTGGCCGCCAGGGCGCGGGCGATTTCCACGCGTTTCATCAAGCCGTAGGGGAGGGCACCTGCTGGATGTTCGGCATGGTCGGTCAGTTCACAGAGCGCCAGCGCTTCTCGCGCCCATTCGCGTAACTGTTGTTCTTCACGCCGCACTTGGGGTAGCCGCAGAGCCGCCGCCAACAGTCCAGTTTTAGCCCGCAAGTGACCGCCGACCATGACGTTTTCCAGCACAGTCATGTTGAAGAACAATTGCAGATTCTGGAAGGTTCGGGCAATGCCCAGCGCGGCGATGCGATGCGGTGGTCGTCCACGCAACTCCTGACCGTTGAAGCGCAGAGAACCAGCGGTGGGCTGGTAAAAGCCACACAGGATGTTGAACAGCGTCGTTTTACCCGCGCCGTTAGGGCCAATAATGGCGTAGATCAAACTTTCCGGGGTCTGGAAACTGACGCCGGCCAAGGCCATGACGCCGCCGAAGCTTTGTTCCAGACCTTCGATCGTGAGTAGGTTAGTTTCTTGCATGGGAGTGCGAATATAATGTTGGGCGGTTGCTGATCAAGGTCGTCGCTAAAAAGTGATCCGCTGAATATCGCGTGCGCGATGCAACACCCGAACTATAGTGATTCCATCTTTATGAACAAGATAGAATAAAACATAGGCTGTTGAGGATGGCCAGCTACGAATATCTTCTGCTAACTCAGGTCTTGCCTTTCCCATTAAGGGTTGGTGCAACAACATGCTGGTCTCATACTCAATGATATCTAACACTCGATCGGCGGCGGCAGGATTTTCCTGAGCAATAAATTGCCACGCTTCAAGCAGGTCAGCGTGTGCGCTTTGGGTGAAATTTACCCGTTCCATCAGTCCAGTGCCTTGGCGGGTAAGGTGGTTCGACCTTGCGCCTTGATGGCATTCATATCCACGATGCGGGTTCGTCCGGCTTGGACATCCGCGAGGCCTTGAGCGATATCTAATCTGAGTGTGGCCAAGCTTTCGGCTTGCACGGTCTGGTAGGCTTCAAAAAGGCGCAATGCTTCTCGAATGACTTCACTGGCAGAACCGTACAAACCGGATGCTACATGCTCGCGTACCCGTTGTTCGAGTTGAGCGGGTAAAGATACGTTAAGCGACATGATAATCCCCTTGAATGTCAGATTTTGCCATTTTATGCCGTAAGCGCCGCGAAATCACCCTCGCTATAACCCACTGGGTATCAGGCCAGGCGACTACGGAGGACTAACCACACCCGCCGTGCCCCTTGCAGGAGTCCCACAAACAGCCCCTGGGGCATGAAAATCATGACCGCCATCAACAGTCCGCCGTGAATCAGCATTTCGTAATCCTCGAAAACGACCAGCCCCTGATGCAGCAACGTGAGGGCAATCGCTCCACAGGCCGCGCCAAAGGTTGACGCCATGCCGCCCAGCACCACCATGGTGACCAGTTCTACGGAGATCATCAGATTGAACGAATCCGGGCTAACAAAGGCCTGTTGATGAGCAAACAGACTGCCGGCGAACGCAGCGAACAGGGCGGAGACCACAAAAACCTGCGTCTTGGCGCTGGCCGTGTCAACGCCCATCATTTGCGCCGCAAATTCCGAACCTCGGACGGCACGCAGGGCGCGACCGATTCGGGAATCCACGATGTTCAGGGACAGCCAAATGGTGAGCAGCATAGCGGCGGCGATGACACCGTACCATTGCCGGTCACCATCCACCGTCCAGCCGAGCAAGTTCAGCGGCGGAATCCCGGACAGTCCATCCGGGCCACCCGTCCAGTGCGTGGCCTGAACCATAATAACGTGGATGATGATCCCGAAGCCCAGGGTGGCCATCGCCAGATAGTGACCGCGCAGGCGCAGAATCGGGCGGGCGAACAGCCAGGCGATGCTGCCGGCAACCAGTAAGCCCGCGGCCATGGCCAACAGTCCCGGCCAGCCCAAGCGGGTGGTCAAAATCGCCGAGGCGTAGGCACCCATGCCGAAAAAGGCGGCATGACCCAGGGAAATTTGTCCGGCGTAACCCATTAGCAGATTCAGGCCGACCGCCAGCATGACGTTCAGACCCGCCGAAGCGCCGATCACGATGACGAAGTAGTTATCCGGGAACAGTATCGGCAGTAATGCTATGAAAACGGCAAACAGGTAGAAACCGGCGAGGCGCATTAAACCCGCTCCGCGACTTTATGGCCGAACAAGCCGGTGGGTTCAAAGAACAACACCATCAGTACAAACATGAAAGCAATAGCGTCTTTGTAACCGGAGGAAATCAGTCCCGCGCCGAGCGCTTCCAGCACACCCAATAGCAAACCGCCTGCTACTGCGCCCATCGGATTGCCAATGCCGCCAACAATCGCCGCCGAAAAACCTTTGAGGCCGAGCATGATCCCGGCTTCGTAGGAACTGAAGGTGATCGGGGCGATGAGGATTCCCGCAATCGCGCCCAGGCCCGCGGAGAGTCCGTAGGCCAGTCGCAGCATGACCTGGACGTTAATCCCGACCAATTGCGCAGCGGCGCGGTTGAAGGAACAAGCCAGTAGCGCTTTGCCGATCAGCGTGCGGTTGAGAAACAGATGAACCAGCGTCACCAGCACCACCGCACCGCCGAGTACCCACAGGCTTTGTGGCAACAACGTGGCGCTGCCTAAATGAATCGGCGTATCACCGGAAAAAGAGGCGAGGGCGTGAAAGTCCTTGCCCCAGAGCAGGAGCGCCACGCCGCGCAGAAAAATGGCGGCACCCATAGTAATGATGATGGTGGCCACTACCGAGGTGCCCCAGGCCGGTTCAATGGCGAAGCGTTCCAGCAGTAGACCCACCACTACCGTCAGGAGCGTTGCCACAATAGCGGCCAGCACCATCGGCCAACCCGCCGCCACTAGGGCAATAGCCGCCATCGCGCCGAGCATCACAAATTCGCCCTGGGCGAAGTTGACGACGTCGGAGGCGTTGTAGATCAGTGCGAAACCAAGTCCGACCAGGGCGTAAAGGGCACCGACGGTAATGCCGGTGACCAGGAATTGAAAAAGTTGCTCAGGCATTTAATCAACAATCTTCCAGCCGCCGTTGCGGATCTCTACCATTTTGAAGGCATCCAGCGTCAGACCCATGTGATCCTGGGGCGTCATGTTGAACACGCCAGCGGTGCCGATGAAGCCTTTGGTGTTCTCCACTTCGTCGCGAACCTTGGCTTTGTCCACGCCGCCCGCCCGCTTGATGGCCTCGATAGCGATCATGACGCCGTCATAGGCATGGCCGCCAAAGGTCGATACCGGACCGTGTTTGGCTTCGTAATCCTTTTTATAGGCCAGCAGCACCGGTTTCTGGGGATCGGTGTCCGGCAGTTGGTCGGCGACAACGAGCGCGGCGGCTGGCAGCCGTACCCCTTCCGCGGCTTCGCCCGCCAAGTCGATAAAGGTCTTGGAGGCGACACCGTGGGACTGGTAGACCGGCAGGGTGATGCCCAGTTGTTTGATGTTTTTGGTGACGATGGCCGGCGCTTGGCCGAAGCCGAAATTAATAATCGCCTGCGCGTCGGTGGCGCGGACTTTGGTCAACTGGGTGGTCATGTCGGTGTCCTTGTTGCCATAGGACTCGTCCGCGACGATGGTCATGCCGTATTCCGGAGCCAGATTGCGCAGTTGCTCACGTCCGGATTTGTCGAAACCGCCATCGCCGGTGATCAGTGCCACTTTAGTCAAATTCCGCTTGCGCAAATCCTCGTAAATCTTGGCGGCGGCCATGCGGTCGGTGTGCGCGACCTTGAAGACCCACTTCTTCACCGGTTCAATGATGTCCACCGCACCGGCCAGGGAAATCAGGGTGATGCCTTCTTTTTCCACATCAGGAATCACGGCCATGGTGTCGCCAGTGGTGCTGCCACCGACCAGGATATCGACGCTATCGCTCTTGATGAGCCGTTTGACAAAGTTGACGGCTTCCTTGGCGTTGCCGCCGGTGTCGTAATGAACCAGTTCCACTTTCCGGCCCAGCAGGCCGCCCTTGGCGTTGAGGTCTTCAATCACCCTTTGCAGGGTTTTCAGTTCGGGATCGCCGAGGAATGAGGCGGGACCGGTCACGGTCAGGAAGGAGCCGATCTTGATCGGATCATCAGCGGCATTGGCCAGATGACTGCCGGTCAACAGCAGGGTTGCCGCCAGCAGGTTTTTCAACAGTCGGTTTTTCATTGAGGTTTCTCTCCTTTTTGGGGTTGGGAATTATTATTGTTGTTGTCTGGAATGCCTGATCAGGCGTGTCCAGCTTGTCGTCCCGCATCGAATGCCTGGGCATTAATCTCAGCCAGCTTAGGCTTATAGGCGCGGAAGCCTTCCACAATGCACGCTTTCAGTGCGTCGGCGGGGAAGGGCAAGTGGTCGCTGATCGCACCTAGCATGATGGTATTTACCAATTTGGCATTGCCCAATTCATCGGCCATGGCACCCGCGTCGAACGCGTGAACTTCGATCTCGAATGTAGCGAGTGCGCCCATCGGGTCAGCGGGATAATCATACAGACCGGCGGACACGATAGGCGGGGCAATGCGCAACGTATTGACCATGGCGACGCCAGTGGGGCGCAGCCAGGGCAGCCAGCGCAAGGCTTCAGCCGCTTCAAAGCCAATCAATATATCGGCTTCACCGGCGTCGATCTGCGGGGAGTAAACCTTCGGTCCGAAGCGGACATGCGAGGAGACCACGCCGCCGCGTTGTGCCATACCAGCGACTTCGGTTTTCTTGACATCGTAGCCCTGACTCATGGCGGTGCGAGCCAGCATTTCGGCGGCAGTCATCACGCCTTGACCGCCAATGCCGACGACGAGGATGTTGGTGATGCAATCAAGCATGAGGTTGAATCCGAATCACGCGGTTGGGGAGCGGCGGTTGAACAATAGCCTCCGGGGCGCAGGTTTCGACGCACATGTGGCAGCCAGTGCAAGCGTTGGCGTCGATGCGGGCGAAGACCAGTTCCTTGCTCTTACCACTCTTGGCGGTCACCGTCTCCCGGCGGTCAACGAAAATCGCTGGACAGCCGAGATCAATGCAGTTGCCGCAACCGGTGCATTTTTCATCAATCACCGTGTAGGCGCGGAACTTCTCGAAACGGTCAGTCAGGGAGCAGGGTCGGTTGGTGATGATGACCGACGGCTCCGCCATTTTGGTTTCTTCCCGCACTAGCTTGACCATGGTGGGCAGTTCGTAGGGATCGACCATGCGGATACGCTCGGGACGCACACCCAGCGCTTCAACCAGTTTGGCGAAATCCACGCGAGGGGCCGGCAGTCCGTGCAAATCTTCGCCGGTGCCGGGATTTTCCTGACCACCGGTCATCCCGACCGAGCGATTATCCAGCAGCAGCACGGTCACATTGCCCCGGTTATAGACCATGTTCAGCAGACCCTGCATACCCATGTGCAGGAAGGTCGAATCGCCAATGACCGCGACCATGTGCTTCTTTTCGTCGGATTCGCCGCGCCCTTTGTCCATGCCATGCGCCATGCTCAACGATGCGCCCATGCAGGTGCAGGTATCCAGCGCATTCCACGGATGACCCGCGCCGAGGGTATAGCAACCGATGTCGCCAATGATATTGAGATTGCGGATGTGAGAGAGGGCGAAGTAGGGGCCAAGGTGCGGGCAGGAGGCGCACATGGTCGGCGGGCGCGGGAAGACGTCGGTCTGGGCGCGGTTCGGCACTGCGTAGGGTTCGTTCAGCAGCGGTTTGATCGCCGGGCGGAGGACACTGGGAGCCAGTTCGCCAAAGCGGGGTAAGACATCCTTGCCCCGGACCGCGATACCGGCAGCGCGAATCTCGGTTTCCAGCAACGGTTCGGTTTCTTCAACGACCACCAGCGTGTCCACGGTACCGGCGAACGTGCGAATTTTCTCCAGCGGGGCAGGGCAGGTGAAGCCGAGTTTGAGGACGGGCGCGTTGGGAAAGGTCTCGCGGACATGCATAAACGCCGGGCCAGAGGTGACAAAGCCGATGCGCCGATCGCTGCCCTTGAACGTTTCGTTCAAATCACTGGTTTCTGACACCTCGCGCAAGGTTTGATCACGTTCATGCATCAGCGGCAGGCGCGGTTTAGCGTTGGCGGGGGTCATGACCCAACGCTGGGGATTTTTCTGGAAGCCGGGGACGCGGCGTTCGATGCGCTCGCCAGTGAATTCCACCATGGCCTTAACGTGGCAGACGCGGGTGGTCATGCGCACGATAACTGGGACTTCATGTGCTTCCGACAGGTCAAAGGCGTGTTTGACCATGAGATAGGCTTCCTGCGAGTCCGCCGGCTCCAAGATGGGCATGTGGCCGAAGCGGCCCCAGTAGCGGGAATCCTGTTCATTCTGGGAGGAAGACAGACCGACGTCATCGGCGACAACGATGACCAGACCGCCGACCACACCGGCCAGCGACTGGGTCATGAAGGCGTCCGAGGCGACATTCATGCCGACGTGTTTCATCGCCGCCAGCGCCCGCGAACCGGCCAGTGAAGCGCCGATGGCGACTTCAACGGCCACTTTCTCGTTGACCGACCATTCAGAATAGATGTCGGGGTAGGTCGCGATATATTCCAGAATTTCCGTTGCGGGAGTGCCCGGATAGGCAGCGGCGACTCGAGCGCCAGCTTCCCAGGCAGCGCGGGCGACCGCTTCGTTACCGGAGAGTAAATGACGGCTGGCCGCCTTAGCCTGAACCACGGCATTCATAGCACTGTGAACCTCATTTTCGACGAGTCGTTAGCAAGTTGACAAAAGTGTAGCGACTCTTGTCGGGGATAAACAGGGAGAAGGCCGGGAAATTGATTGCTAACTGGCAGCCACACTCGCCGCGATATGCTTCGCACCGTCATAACTTGACCTTGTGAACCGCCAAAACCCCAAGGTCGCCAAACGTCTTCGCTGGTTTTGATCTGCGTTCATCTGCGTTCATCTGCGGATCACAACATGCCCGGCTTGGGTGAGCCACTACGGATCAAGCAGTTCTCATGCACCGTGATCGGCATCCTGGCGGCCAAGTTCCAAGGAGGGGAATTCGGAAGTTCGGCGATCATTGGGCAGCCCTTTTAATACGCGCCATGGCCGGAAACCGGTACCATACTGAAAAAACCGGGAACGATGATGCCTGACCACTCATCACGGGCCTGCATTCCATAAATCATGCATAGCCTTTTCATTTCAAAGACATGGACCAAGCACAACTCAACGGGCTGACCAACTTCATCTGGAACATCGCTGATGACGTGCTGCGCGATGTCTACGTGCGCGGCAAGTACCGTGATGTCATTTTGCCGATGACGGTTCTGCGCCGTCTCGACGCCGTGCTCGAACCGACCAAGCAGGCCGTGCTGGAGATGAAGGCAGCGCTGGACAAGGAACGGATCACCAACCAGGACGACGCGCTGCGCACCGCTGCCGGCCAGGCGTTCTACAACACCTCGCCCTTTCTGTTGCGCGATCTGAAAGCCCGCGCCACCCAGCAGAAACTCAAGGATGACTTCGAGGCCTACCTCGATGGCTTCTCGCCCAATGTGCAGG
>JAIFNF010000043.1 GCA_020047885.1 Gammaproteobacteria bacterium
GCGAACTGGTCTACATCGCGCCGACCCGGGTCAATCTGCAACTGACCCAGGAACGCTGGCCGGAGGTGCGCTTCACCGCGACCCGCGAACATGGCGCACGGTGAAGGCGATCAGGCGATGGTCTGGATTCACTGCCCCAGGGTGATATTGCGGCAGCGCGTTTCGTGCAGAAAGGTCGAGGCGACGATGGCCAGCGCTACGCATCCCAGCATCAGGAGAAAGCCCGCCTGATAGTCAGCGGCGCTGTACACCCGCACCCCGTTGACCAACTCGCCGCGCCAACTGGAATCCATGATCAAGCCAAACAGCGGCTGGAGAAGGCCCGCGCCCAGAAACAGGCCAGTATTCACCAGGGCGATGGCCATTCCCGACAACGCCGGAGCTACCACTTCTTTCGCCCCGGCGTAGGTCAGGACAAACGACCCGCAACTGAAGCCCATCAGGATGAACCAGCCCATGCCCACCAGACCCGGCGTCCAGTTTCCATAGACGATGCCCAACCAGGCCAGTCCGTACAGCAGGACGCCGCTGACCAACAATGGTTTGCGGCGACCCAGTCGGTCAGAACACCAGCCGCTGAACAGGGCACCAGCGGCAAACCCGGCCAGCGCCAAGCTGGTGTACAGGGAGGCGGCGGAGCGCTCCAGCCCATGCAGATCGCGGAGAAAGGGAATCGCCCACAGCCCGAGAAACGCCAGCATACTGCCCGGCATACCCAGATTGAACCAGAATCCCGGCCAGACCCGGCGCGTCGCCAGCACGCCCAGCAGATCATGCCACCAGTGCTGTTGCCGCCCTTCGTGCCGGGCATGGCCATCCATCTCCCGGATCGACGGGAAACCGGCTTCTTCAGGCGTGTTGCGCACCTTGAGCCACGACACGACTGCCAGCAGCAAGGCGATGCCGCCCAGCGCGACAAACACGGTGCGCCATGACCAGAGCATCAAGAGTCCCGCCAGGGGGCCGGTCGCCAGAATCGCGCCCACATTCCCCATGAGCAGGGTCAGGCCGCTGATGAAGCCGTAATCGCGGTCGCGGAACCAGAGCGTATTGCTTTTCATCAGCCCGACGAAGACCACCGACACCCCCAGGCCGACCAGGGCGCGTCCCACCGACGCCTCCCAGAACGTATCGGCCATCCCAAACACGATGGAACCGACACCGGATATGGCATTGCCAAGCGTCACCGAAATCCGTGCGCCCAGGGTATCCGCCAATACCCCGGCAGGAATTTGCATCACGGTATAGATGTAGTAATACATGGCCGCCAGCGATCCCAGCGCCGCGCCGGTGGCTCCAAAGGCTTTCATCAGGTCGGCGGACACCACCGCCGGGGCGATCCGGTGGAAAAAAACGAGGATGTAGGCGGCGGCCAGAATGGCGTAAATCAGCCAGCGAACGCGCACGAAATGCGCCTGATCAAATAACGGGGAGGTCGCGGTAGGGGATGCAGTCATGGTTTTTTTTGAAGGATCGGGTGAAGGTGGCAGTTGAAGAAGCATACCGCAGGGTAACCGTGCCCTGGGGCTGCGGGTTCGGCTTCGGCTTTAGAATTTTGAATTTCGTGGCGACTGCCCGTCAATCCACCCACTTTTGCAACCGTCGCAACTCCGTCAACGCCTGATCCGGGGTCAGGGTTTCCCAGTCGAGATCAGCCAGCGCCTCGACCACCGGGTGTCGCGATTCGCCAAATAAGCCCATCTGCGGTTTCGCTGCTATCCGGGCAGGCGGCAATTCCTTACGCAGCATCTGCCGCTCCAGCAACCGCAACCGCTGCCGCGCCTGTTGAATCACAGTCGGCGGCACACCGGCCAGAGCGGCGACATGCAGCCCGTAACTACGATCCGCTGGCCCATCCTGCACACGATGCAGAAACACAATACTGTCGCCATGCTCCACCGCGTCCAGATGCACATTGACGATGCCCGGTTGTTCATCCGGCAACCGGGTCAGCTCGAAATAATGCGTGGCGAACAGGGTGAACGCCCGCACCGTTCCCGCTAGATGCGCCGCGCAAGCCCAGGCCAGCGCCAGACCATCAAAGGTGCTGGTGCCGCGCCCGATCTCGTCGATCAGCACCAGACTGTGCGCGGTCGCGTTGTGCAGGATATTCGCCGCCTCGCTCATCTCCACCATAAACGTCGAGCGCCCGCCCGCCAGATCATCCGATGCGCCGATTCGGGTGAAAATGCGGTCAATCGGGCCGATCACCGCCCGTTCGGCAGGAACAAAACTGCCCAGATGCGCCAGCAACACAATCAACGCAGTCTGGCGCATGAACGTGCTTTTACCGCCGAGATTGGGGCCGGTAATGATCAGCATCCGCCGCTGTTCCGGTTCCAGCCGCAAATCGTTTGGCACAAACGGCTCTTCCAGCACCTGCTCAACCACCGGATGCCGCCCGGCGACGATGTCAATACCTGGCTGATCCACCAGTTCCGGCGGATGCCAGTCCAGGGCGGCGGCGCGTTCCGCCAGATTGCTCAACACATCCAGTTCCGCCAACGCTGCCGCGCTGGTCTGGAGCGTTGGCAACTGAGCAATCAGTTGATCGAGCAGCGCGTCGTACAGCGCTTTTTCCCGCGCCAGCGCCCGTTCCTGGGCGTGTAGCACCTTGTTCTCGAATTCCTGCAATTCCGGAATGATGTAGCGTTCTGCGCCTTTGAGCGTCTGGCGGCGATGATAGTCCAGGGGAACCGCCTGCGACTGGCTGCGGGTCACTTCAATGTAATAGCCATGCACCCGGTTGAACCCGACCTTGAGGTTGGCGATGCCGGTGCGTTGCCGCTCCCGCGCCTCCAGTTCCACCAGATACTGATCACCGCGTTCGTTTAGAGTGCGCAATTCATCCAGTTCCGCGTCATAGCCGGAGGCAATGACCCCGCCATCACGCAGAATTTGCGGCGGATTGGCCATAATCGCCCGGGTCAGCAGGTCGCACAGTTCGGGATGCGTACCGGCGCGGCCGGCGAGATCCTGTATCAACGCCGCGTCCAGAGTGCGCAGAAACGGTTGCAGAGTAGGCAAGCGACCCAGCGCATCCGCCAGGGCGGTCAAATCA
Organism: Gammaproteobacteria bacterium; assembly: GCA_020047885.1. Next base: position 3,062 of record JAIFNF010000043.1, read on the forward strand.
CGGGGTCGAGCTGATTTCAGCGCCACCCGCGCCAGAATGCGCTCCACATCGCCAACACCGCGCAACTGGCCGCGCAGATATTCATAACCACAGTTATCCAGTAATTGCCCCAGACTGGCCTGGCGCTGGTTCAGCATCACCCGGTCACGCAGGGGGCGATGCATCCAGCGGCGTAGCAACCGGGCACCCATTGCAGTTACGCAGCGGTCGAGAACCCCGAGCAGCGTATGTTCATGCTGGCCGCTCAGACTGTGTTCCAGTTCCAGATTGCGGCGACTGGCGGCATCGAGAATCACGCTGTCCTCATGGCGTTCAACGCGCAGACCGGTCAGATGCGGCAATGCGCCCCGCTGGGTGTCTTTGACGTATTGCAACAGACAGCCGGCGGCAGCAACGGCCACCGGCTGATCCGCACCGCCGAAACCGTCCAGATTGCGAACGCCGAACTGAGCGCACAGCATTCGCGCTGCGCTATCCCGGTCGAAATGCCAGGGCGCTTGCCGACGCAGGCCGGGATGTTGACGCCACGGTTCGGGGAGGGTGAGATCCTCGTCGATCAGCAATTCTGCCGGTTTCAGCCGCTCCAGTTCACTGAGCAGCGCCGCTTCCCCTGGCAACTGGGTCACCGTGAACCGGCCACCGCTTAAATCCAGATGCGCCAGTCCATAGGTATTTTTCACCTGATGCAGCGCCATCACCAGATTATCGCGGCGCTCGTCCAGCAACGCCTCATCGGTCAAGGTGCCGGGGGTGACAATGCGCATGACCCGCCGTTCCACCGGTCCCTTACTGGTCGCCGGGTCACCAATTTGTTCGCAGATCGCTACTGATTCACCGAGTTTAACCAGCTTGGCCAGATAGTTTTCCAATGCATGAAAGGGTACACCGGCCATCGGAATCGGCGCACCGGCAGACTGGCCACGAGCGGTTAGCGTGATGTTGAGCAGTTCCGCGGCGCGCTGGGCATCGGCGTAGAACAGTTCATAAAAATCGCCCATCCGGTAAAACAGCAACACATCGGGATGCTCGGCCTTGAGGCGCAGATACTGCTGCATCATCGGGGTGTGCTGAGTGAGATCGGGAGCGGGATTTCGTGGGGCAGGCGGGTTCATAGGCAGAGCTTCTCGGCACCGGGTCGTTTCCATGGTCGCATTATAGAGTTCCTGCCGACCGATTCCCCGCAAAAACCAGCTTCGGCGATTTTCCTTTACCCAAACCGGGTTTCAGACTATGTTCCACGCCACTTTGACCACGGCGCACCTCCCATGATCAACGCCTTTGAACTGCAAAATGGCCGTCTCTGCCAGATTCAAATTGAAACGCAGGCCGATCTTGATCACACCAAACCGATCTGGATTGACTTTGATGATCCCGGCGATGACGAGCGCCTGCTGGCCAAGGAACTATTTAATCTGACCTTGCCGGATGAGGACGATTTCGGCGACATCGAGGCCAGCGCCCGCTGTTTTGAAGATGCGTCCGGCGCTCTGCAAGTCCGCTCCGATTTCCTGATCGACAAGGACGATGAATCGCGTAATATCCCGGTCGCCTTCGTCCTCAAACAGGACATCCTGTTCAGTCTGCATGAGGAAGATTTGCCGGTTTTTCGCCTGTTGCGGATGCGCGCCCGCCACCAACCGGGCTATCTTCAGGATTGCCGCGATGTCCTCTTGGAACTGTACGCGACCGATGCGGAATATTCCGCTGACGCCCTGGAGGGCATTTACGAGGCGCTGGAAGCGATTAGCGGGCGGGTGCTGAAAGCCCGGCTAACCGATGAAGCCGCGGCGGAGGTGCTGGCGCATATCGCCCGTGAAGAAGATTTGAACGGGCGGATTCGCCGCAACATGATGGACACGCGTCGCGCCATTTCCTTCCTGATGCGGCGGCGATTGCTGTCGGCGGAGCAGATCGAGGAAGCCCGGCAAATCCTGCGTGATATCGAATCGCTGGATGGACATACCTCGTTCCTGTTTGAAAAAATCAACTTTCTGATGGACGCCACCGTCGGTTTTATTAATATCAATCAAAACAAGATTATCAAGATTTTTTCTGTGGCTTCGGTCGCTATGCTGCCGCCGACCTTGATCGCTAGTATTTACGGGATGAATTTTCAGGCCATGCCTGAACTCCAATGGACATTCGGCTATCCACTGGCATTAGGGCTGATGGCGGCGTCGATTATTGCGCCGTTCTGGTTTTTCCGCCGCAAGGGCTGGTTAAAGTAGCCGATACTGTTGCGTCATCCTGCGCAGGAGATCGCCGTGTCCGCACAAAATCCCGCGCAGCAAAATCTCTACGAACTGGCCGTGCAAGTGGGCACTGCCTTACGCACCCGGAAACAGAAGCTGGCCATTGCCGAATCCTGCACCGGTGGTTGGATCGCCAAAGTCGCCACGGATGTCCCAGGCAGCTCCGCCTGGTTCGACCGGGGCTTTGTCACTTACAGCAACGCCGCCAAGACCGAACTGCTGGACGTTCGCGAATCGACTATCACCTCACATGGCGCGGTGAGCGCCGAAGTCGTCGCGGAAATGGCCGCAGGTGCGCTGGAACACAGTCGCGCCGATTTGACCCTGGCCGTCAGTGGCATTGCCGGTCCGGATGGCAGCAGTCCTGACAAGCCGGTCGGCACCGTGTATCTGGGGTGGGCGCAGCGCAATGGCGCGGTGTACGCTGAATGCCTGCATCTTGAGGGCAACCGCGATGCGGTACGTCTGCAATCTGTCGCCGCCGCCTTACAGGGAGTGCTGGATGTCTTCGCCCGTCAACCCTGAAAAGCCCAGGCGGTTATTCCTGGCGCTCTGGCCGGGAGTGCGAGAGCGTCAGTCCATGGTCCGTCTGGCGACGCGGGCAACCGGTCAGCAGCGGCGCATTGCCGATGACCTGCTGCATTTGACCCTGGTCTTTCTGGGGAAGACCGATGCCGACCGGTTAGCTGCTTACGAGGCCGCACTGACGGATCTGCCAGTTCCGGAGATGGAACTGGTGCTGGATCGCTATGGCTATTGGCCGCAGTCGCGGATTCTCTGGCTGGGGTCGAGCTGCACGCCGCCGGAATTGTATGAACTGGTTGCGGAACTGCATCGACGGTTGCGCGACTGCGGTTTTGAACCGGAAGATCGGGCGTTTCAGGCGCATGTGACGCTGGCGCGGCGGTTTTCCGGCCCCGTACCGACGGAACTGCCGCCCGTGCCGATTCGCTGGCGGGTCAACGAAGTGACGCTGGTGGAGTCCACGCCGCCGCCGCGACTCACGCATTATGAGGTGTTGCGCTACTGGCCGGAGCGTCGGTGAGGGCTATAATCGCTGAATATCACCGGTGCAGTTCGGCTGGCCGGTTTTCCCATCAGTCATAAGGGGTGTATGGAATGGATGACAACAAGAAAAAGGCGCTTGCGGGCGCTTTGACCCAGATCGAACGGCAATTTGGCAAGGGGGCGGTCATGCGCTTGGGCGACTCCACCGTATCTCGCGATGTCATGGCGGTGTCGACCGGTTCGCTGGGTCTGGACATCGCGTTGGGCATTGGCGGCTTGCCGCGTGGGCGAGTGACAGAAATCTACGGCCCGGAATCTTCGGGTAAAACGACGCTCGCCTTGCAGGTCATCGCTGAAGTGCAGAAGACCGGCGGTTGTGCGGCGTTCATCGACGCGGAACACGCGCTGGATCCGATCTATGCCGCCAAGCTGGGCGTCAATGTCGATGATTTGCTGGTGTCGCAACCGGATACCGGCGACCAGGCTTTGGAAATCGTCGATATGTTGGTGCGTTCCAATGCCGTAGAAATTGTGGTCATTGATTCGGTAGCGGCGCTGACGCCCAAGGCGGAAATTGAAGGCGATATGGGCGATTCCCATGTCGGCCTGCACGCTCGGTTGATGAGTCAGGCGCTGCGCAAGCTGACGGGCCACATCAAACGCTCGAATACCCTGGTGATTTTTATCAATCAAATCAGGATGAAAATCGGCGTCATGTTCGGTTGTTTTAATTATGACGCACGTGTAGTTCTGGCGGATGGTTCTACTGAAAAGATTGGCAAGATTGTCAATCAGAAAAAGCCGGTTGAAGTGTTGTCCATGGATCCGGCAACCGGCCGCATTGAGCCGCGCCCGGTGGTGAAATGGTTCCGCAATGGTGCAACAGATGAATGGCTGTATTTCGAAACCGCGGCAGGCGGTGGTTCCGGACGCCGTAAATTTACTTGTACCGCCAATCACCTGATTTTTACCCCGAATGGCGAACGGCGAGCGGGTCAATTACAAGTTGGCGATGAAGTCATGGTTTCCGCCAAGCATTACGATTTGAGCGAAGATCAATACCAACTGATTCTGGGCGGTCTGTTGGGCGACGGATCGCTGCGCTATGCTTCGGAACAGAACGTGTCGTTCCGGGTTGGGCATGGCGAGAAACAACTGGATTATTGCCAATGGAAACGGGAAATGCTGGCTCCGTTTGCCAACAAGATCGGCAAAACCGGTAAAGGCTTTGGTTTCGATACCCTGCCGATGCGCCAGTTAGCTGAATTGCATGAGCAGGCTTATAGCCCGCAGGGTCGGCAGGTCAGTGAAGCGATGCTGGCGGCACTAGATGCGCGGGCGGTCGCGGTCTGGTACGGCGATGATGGTAGTTTCTCTGGCACTTATGAACATTGGGGGCATGGCAAGGCGGAAATTGGCTGCGTCAAGCTCTCGATGGCTGACAAGGAGCGACTCGCTACCCGCCTGGAAGAACTGGGGATGGGGCGTCCTACCGTGCGGGAGCGTTCGCTACTGTTCAGTGGAGAATGCTCGCGGTTGCTTCATGAGAAAATCGCCCCGTATCTGCATCCCTCGCTGGATTACAAGCTGCATCCGAATTTTCGGGGGCAATTCTGCTGGGAACCGGCCTCATCCACTACTGACTCGAAGATCGGCTCACTGGAAGCGCGTACTGAATTAAGGGCAGCGCCGATGCAGATTACCCGGCGGGAAGTCCGTCCGGCAGCCCCGCGCCAGCGCATTCGTTTCGATTTGGGAGTGAAAGATCGTCACACCTATCTGGTAGATCATGTGGTGGTTCACAACTCACCGGAAACTACGACCGGCGGCAATGCCCTCAAGTTTTATGCCTCGGTGCGGCTGGATATTCGGCGCATTGGTTCGATCAAGAAGGGTGATGAAGTCATCGGTAATGAAACCCGGGTCAAGGTGGTTAAGAACAAGTTGGCACCGCCCTTTAAACAGGCGGAGTTTGAGATTCTGTATGGAGAAGGCGCGTCCCGGAATGGCGAAATTATCGACCTCGGCGTCAAAATCGGGCTAATCGACAAATCCGGTGCCTGGTATAGCTGCAACGGCGTCCGTATTGGGCAGGGTAAGGAAAACGTCCGCACTTACCTTAAAGACAATCCTGAATTAGCTCGGGAACTGGAGGAGAAGATTCGCGCCCATTTCCTGACCCGTCCGGATGCTGTGCCGATCACGCCGGAAGTAGGTGAACTGGATAGCGACGCTGATTCCGCTGATGAGTTGGACGCGGATCTCTGAAACCGCCAGCACGGCGGATGCCGCAATCATTCGCGCCAAGGCCATTGAATTACTGGTTCGGCGCGAACATTCCCGCCTGGAACTGCGTCAGAAATTGGCGCAGCGCGGCTTTCCCCCTGAAGGCATTGACTCAGCGCTGAATGAATTGGCGGAGGAGGGCCTGCTTAATGAGGCTCGCTACGCCGAAATCTATGCCTGCAGTCGGGCGGATAAAGGCTACGGTTCGTTACGCATCGCCAGTGAACTCCGGGAACGCGGGATTCCGCAGGAACTGGTGGATCAGGCGCTGGCCGGTCTGGAAAATGACTGGCTTTCCAAATTGCGGGAATTGCACCGCAAGCGCTTTAAATCCCTGATGCCCGCCGACGCCGCTGGCCGAATGCAGCAAACGCGGGTTTTCCGCCAGCATGGCTTTACCATGGACCAGATCAACTCATTGTTTCATTATGGTATTAACTCGTGACTCTATAAATGACCCAACTGTAGAAGTTCTGGCACTGATCAGCCAAGGCGAAAACAGTTCGGTCGAATTCAAATCCGCGAATGCCCATCCCGATTCGCTGGCGAAGGAAATTGTGGCTTTCGCTAATACGCAGGGCGGAACCCTGCTCATTGGTGTTGAAGATGACGGTCGAATTTCTGGCCTCACTGAATCGGTTGACCACGAAGTGCGGATTGCCAACATCGCCCGTAATAACGTTAATCCGCCGATCAACATCGAACCCGTGATTGTGGATATGCCCGAGGGGCGGATTCTCATGGTTCGAGTGGATCGTGGTCGGGATCGTCCCTATCAGACCTTGCAAAATCAATTTCTGGTCAGAGTCGGCTCGACCAACCGTACCGCAACGCAAGGCGAACTGCTGCGCCTGTTTCAACAGGCGGGTCTGTTTCACTATGACGCCACCGCCGTCCAGGGAACCCGCCTCGCCGACCTCAATCTGGCGGCGCTCGATCAATATTTCAGCCAATACGGTTTTGACCTGACGGCGGAAAATGATAAAGCGCGCATCCTCGCTAATACCGATGTTATGACTGAAACGGGAGAAGCTACCGTCGCTGGTTTATTGTTATTCGGCATCAATCCCCAGCGCTATTTATCCTACGCCGGCATCTCCTTTGCACACTTTGCCGGTCGCGAAGTCACTGAAGAATTGATTGATAAACAAGTTATTGAAGGAACACTCAGTTTTCAGGTCGATTCGGCGCTGGCGGTCATCCGCAATAATCTCCAGCGACCGAGCCGTATTCACGGATCGCGCACGGAAGACGCCAGCTTTCAATATCCAGACAAAGTGTTTCGTGAACTCCTGGTTAATGCCGTCGTTCACCGTAATTACTCAATCACCGGTTCACGCATCCGCGTTCAATTATTCACCGACCGCATCGAATTTATCAGCCCCGGCCGATTACCCAATTCCGTCAGCATCGCCAAGCTGCCTATGGGAGTGTCCTACGCGGTAAATCCCATCATCGTCAAATTCATGGAGAACTTGCGCTATATGGACCGGTTGGGACGCGGCCTGCCCATGGTCTGGCAAATCGCCCGGAACAACCAGCGTGACATCCGCTTCGAAGAAATCGGTGAAGAATTTCGGGTAGTTTTAGGGCGTTAGGAATTGCGCTACACTCCCTACTAGTCTATCTATCCCGAACCCTGACCCCCGATACCTGACCATGACCAGTAGCGCCGAACTTCGCCAACTCTTTCTGAATTACTTCCACGACCACGGCCACGAAGTGGTGGCCAGCAGTCCGCTGGTTCCCGCCAACGACCACACCCTGCTGTTCACTAACGCCGGCATGGTGCAATTCAAGGATGTCTTCACGGGTCGCGACCAACGCCCCTATCGCCGCGCCGCGACCGCCCAGCGTTGTGTACGCGCCGGCGGCAAGCACAACGACTTGGAAAACGTCGGCTATACCGCCCGCCATCACACCTTCTTCGAGATGCTGGGCAATTTCAGCTTCGGCGACTACTTCAAGACCAACGCCATTCACTTCGCCTGGGAATTCCTGACCGGCATCCTGAAAATGCCCGCCGACAAGCTGTGGGTTACGGTCTACGCGACGGACGACGAGGCTTATCAGATCTGGGCGGAAGAGATCAAAGTTCCCAAAGAACGTATCGCCCGCATCGGCGACAAGCCCGGCGGCAAGCGCTATGAAAGCGACAACTTCTGGGCGATGGGCGATACCGGCCCCTGCGGTCCCTGCTCGGAAATTTTCTACGATCACGGCGCGGAAATTCCCGGCGGTCCTCCCGGTTCCCCGGATGAAGACGGCGACCGCTATATCGAAATCTGGAACCTGGTGTTCATGCAGTTTGACCGCAGCGCCGACGGGACGCTGGTGCCCCTGCCCAAACCCTCGGTGGATACCGGCATGGGGCTGGAACGGTTGGCGGCGGTCATGCAGGGCGTCCACAGCAATTACGAGATTGACCTGTTCCGCAACCTGATTCAGGCGGCAGCCCACGCCACCGGCGCGACCGATTTAACCGCCAGTTCGCTGCGGGTCATCGCTGACCACATCCGCGCCACCGCGTTTTTAATCACCGACGGCGTGTTGCCGTCCAACGAAGGGCGCGGCTATGTGCTGCGGCGGATCATGCGCCGGGCGATTCGTCACGGTTATAAACTCGGTGCGGAAGGCGCATTCTTTCACACCCTGGTTGCGCCCTTGGCGGTGGAGATGGGCAACGCCTACCCCGAATTGCGGGTTGCTATCGAGCCGGTGACGCGCGTCATTCAGCAGGAAGAGGAGCGGTTCGCGGAAACTCTGTCCCATGGCATGAAGCTGCTGGAGGAGGGCATCGCGGGTCTGTCCGGGACGACGATTCCCGGCGAAACGGTGTTCAAGCTCTATGACACCTACGGCTTCCCGGTTGATTTAACCGCCGATATTGCGCGGGAACGCGGTCTGCAATTGGATATGGCAGGGTTTGAACAGGCCATGACTGCACAACGAGAACGCGCCCGCGCCCATAGCCAGTTTGGATTGCGGCAAACCGCTGATCTGGGTATCGAGGGCTGCACCGAATTCCACGGTTACGACCGACTGGAAGAACAGGCCACCGTGGTCGCGCTGTTCCGCGAGGGTCAAGCGGTCGAGGCGCTGAATGTGGGCGAGGAAGGTGTGGCGGTGCTGGATCACACGCCGTTCTATGCCGAATCCGGCGGCCAGGTCGGCGATACCGGCGGGTTGCGGGCGGACGGTCTGGAATTCGCGGTCACCGACACCCGCAAGCAGGGCGAAGGCGTTTTCACCCATATTGGCGTGGTCAAGCAAGGTCAACTGCGGCGTGGCGCGACGGTGCTGGCTCAGGTCGATGCGGCGCAACGTCAAGCGACAGCGCTACATCACTCCGCGACCCATTTAATGCACGCCGCGCTCCGTCAGGTGCTCGGAACTCACGTCTCCCAGAAAGGCTCACTGGTCGATCCGCAGCGGCTGCGCTTTGACTTTGCCCATTTTGAACCGGTGACTCCGGAACAACTGGAGGCGGTGGAGCGACTGGTCAATGCCCAGATTCGCGGCAACGTCGCGGTGGACACTACGATCATGGCCCCGGAAGAAGCGATTGCCGCCGGGGCGATGGCGCTGTTTGGCGAGAAGTACGGTGACCGGGTGCGCGTGCTGCGCATGGGCGATTTTTCCACCGAACTGTGTGGTGGCACCCACGTCCGCCGGGTCGGCGACATTGGCCTGTTCAAGATTGTCGCGGAAAGCGGCGTCGCGGCCGGCGTGCGGCGCATTGAAGCCGTTACCGGCGAGCGGGCGCTGGACTACATCGCCGCATTGCAGGAGCGGGCTAAACAGGCGGCGCACCTGGTCAAGGGCGACCGCGACAACTTCCCCGACAAAGTGCGGCAACTGGTGGAACGCAGTCGGCAGTTGGAAAAGGAACTGGAGCAACTTAAGGGGCGACTCGCCAGCGGCCAGGGTTCCGACCTGCTCAGTCAGATCGTGGAGATCAATGGCGTCAAGGTGTTGGCCGCCCGGCTGGATGGCGTGGATGCGAAAACGTTGCGCGAGGCGGTGGACCGCTATAAACAGCAACTCAAAGCGGCGGCGGTGCTACTGGCCACCGTTGAAGACGGCAAGGTGCGGCTGGTGGCGGGCGTGACTCCGACGGAAACGGCGTGGATCAACGCCGGCGAACTGGTCAACGTCGTCGCCCAGCAGGTGGGCGGCAAGGGCGGCGGTCGTCCCGATATGGCGCAGGCGGGTGGTACCGATCCTACTGCGCTCGATACCGCCTTGCGCACTGTGCCGGACTGGGTGCGCAAACAATTGGGTGCGTAAAAGCGGCTGGTGGCCGATTGTCCCTGCTAGAGATTGACCGGCCTTTCGCTATAATCGCGCCTTTCGACAGCCCGAGGCACTCTGCTGCGTCGGACCAATTTCCCTTCCACACTCTTCCGCAGAGATCCAGCATGGCGTTGATTGTCCAGAAATACGGCGGCACCTCGGTGGGTACTATCGAGCGTATTGAACACGTCGCCGACAAAGTGATCGGCTGGCGCGAGCGGGGCCATCAAGTGGTGGTCGTCGTCTCGGCCATGAGCGGCGAAACGGATCGACTGATCGGCCTGGCCAAGGGGATTACCGCCCGCCCCGACCCCCGCGAAATGGACGTGCTGCTATCGACCGGCGAGCAGGTCACGATGGCGCTGCTCTGCATCGCCCTGGAAAAGCGCGGCTGCCCAGCCCGCTCCTATACCGGCGGCCAGGTGCGCATCCTCACTGACAACGCGTTCAACAAGGCTCGGATTGAAGATGTCGAGATCGCCGCTATGCGCGATGATCTGGCCAAGGGGCGAATAATCGTGGTCGCGGGGTTCCAAGGGGTCGACAAAGATGGCAACATTACTACCCTCGGTCGGGGCGGTTCTGATACCACCGGCGTCGCCTTGGCTGCCGCGCTCAAAGCCGATGAATGCCAGATTTACACCGACGTGGATGGGGTCTACACCACCGATCCGCGGGTGGTTCCCGAAGCGCGCCGACTGAATCGCATCACCTTTGAAGAGATGCTGGAAATGGCCAGCCTGGGATCCAAAGTTTTGCAAATCCGCTCGGTAGAATTCGCCGGCAAACACAATGTCCCACTCCGAGTGCTCTCTTCTTTTCAGGAAGGCCCGGGCACGTTGATTACCTTTGAGGAAGCGCTTGAGGCGGAACCGATGGAGAAAGAACTGATTTCTGGCATTGCGTTTAACCGTGATGAAGCCAAACTGACCGTGCTGGGGGTTCCTGATCGGCCCGGCATCGCCTCCAGCATTCTGGGGCCGGTGTCCGCCGCCAATATCGAAGTCGATATGATCATCCAGAATGTCAGCTACGATGGCACCACCGACTTCACGTTCACCGTTCATCGCAACGACTACGAGCGTGCGCTGGAGATTCTCAAAGAGCATACCGCTACCCTGGGTGCCCGCGAGGTGTCCGGCGACCTTAAAATCGCCAAACTGTCGCTGGTCGGCATCGGCATGCGTTCGCACGCTGGGGTAGCCAGCAAGATGTTTGGCGTGCTGGCAAAGGAAGGGATCAATATCCGGATGATTTCCACCTCGGAGATTAAAATTTCGGTCGTGATCGATGAAAAATATCTGGAACTCGGCGTGCGCGCGCTGCATGAAGCCTTTGAACTCGATAAGGCGGTCTGAACCGCCCCAGTCAATGCCGATCCAGGCCAAAATGAACTGTTTATCGAAGCGGACTGTCGAAAGCCGCACGATGACCCGGTGCAGTTAATGGAAAACAAGGAGTAGCTGATATGTTGATTCTGACACGTAGAGTTGGGGAAACGCTGATGA
>JAIFNF010000138.1 GCA_020047885.1 Gammaproteobacteria bacterium
GCAAGGTCGTTAAAATAACAACATAAAAATTACAAAAGTAATTTTAATAATTACTTGATTTTTAAATAAATTTTAATGCGATTGCCCTGCCGACCGCCTGACCACGGAACAACGCGACTGGATTACTGCGCACAAGGCGGAACTGCTGGCGCACCTGACCGCCAGCAACGATTCGCCAAAAATCGCCGATAACACCCCGCCGAAAATCGCCCGCAACCACCCCGATGATTGCTTTGAGGACATCGATCCCCACGCCGGTTTTGTCCGGGTTACGACCCGCGACTGGACACAACCCGCCGAACCGCCGCACGTGATGTATGAGCGCCCCATCGGCGACCGCGTCCGCTGCATCGACTGTCAGCACAACATCAAAGCGCCCGGCGATGAAGTCAGCGCCTGGCGTTCATGCGCCATAGGCCACCGTGGCCATTTCGCCAACGCGATGCACTTTTGCAAAGGATGGGAGGTAACGGTATGAGCGCGGCGATTCCGACCTTCCAGCGTGAAACCTTCACCCTGTCCCGTGCGATGGAGTTCTTTACCGAGCGCGAACTGACAGCACAAATCGGTTTCGGCAAACACCTATGGCCGTCAGCGCTGTTGAAAGAACTTCTCGACAACGCCCTGGACGCTTGCGAAAAAGCCGACATCGCCCCAGTCATTCGCGTTTCGCTGTTTCAAGATGGACTGGTGGTCAGCGACAACGGCCCCGGCTTGCCGCTGGCGATCATCGAACGCAGTCTCGACTATGCCGTGCGGGTCAGCGACAAGACCGGGTATATCAGTCCATCCCGCGGGCAACAGGGCAACGCGCTCAAGACGCTATGGGCAGCGCCGTTCGTAGCGACCGGAAAAAGCCTTATCACCGTCACCACGGATGGCGGATTTTGGGAAATTAGCGTTCACCTTGACCGCATCGCTGGTCAACCCAAGATCAACCTTTTCCGCAGGGGCGATAGCCGTGTAAAAACTGGCACTACAATCACGCTGCACTGGGAAGCGATAGCAAGCAGTCTAGACAGAGGCGACAGCCTGAGTTTTTACATGATGCTGTTGGGATTCCACACGCTGAACCCGCACCTGACTTTGCATATAGAGAAGTCTTACGGGCAACAGCACGATCAAGCGACGTGGAACGCCAAGGCCGCGGACTGGAAACGATGGTCTCCCCGCGAACCGACCGCGCCCCACTGGTACGAAGCCGATCACCTGCGCAACTTGATTGCGCTGAAAATCGGCAATGAACAGGTCAGCGGGGAAAAAAAGACCGTGGGGCAGTTCATCCGGGAGTTTCGGGGACTGTCAGGAACGGCGAAGGCGCGGGATGTTGCGGCCATCGCCGGACTGCAATCCGCGTTGCTTGGCGATCTGGTTCAGGGTGGCGATCTGGATATGACGGCGATCAAACGGCTGTTGACCGCAATGCAGGCCGAAGCCCGCCCGGTGAAGCCTGACCTGTTGGGGATTCTGGGCGAGGCGCATTGTCTGGACGCCCTGGCGGGATATGGTGCGGAAGGCATCCAATACCGGAACGCCAAGGATACCCACGAAGGTTTGCCGTATGTATTGGAAGTCGCCTTTGGAATCTTGCCCAGTCACCAAAACCGGATATTGGTCATTGGCGTCAACTTCACTTACGCGCTGCAACAGCCGTTCACGGACTTAACCCGCGCCCTGAGTGAATCCCAGGTGCAACTGCATGATCCAGTCATTCTGCTATTGCACCTGACCACGCCCCGGATTCACTTCACCGACCGCGGAAAGACCCGTATCGACTTACCAACCGCCGTTGCTGAAAAGATGGTTGCCCTGGTGAAGTCAGCCACCAAATCATTCACCGCCGCGAAACGCCGCGCCGACCGCGATGACCGGATGAAATCCGCCGACGCCGATGCGCTACGCAAAGCCAATGAAAAGAAGTTCGTCAGCGTCAAACACGCCGCCTGGCAACTGATGGAGCAGGCTTATCTAAAAGCGAGCGGGAACGGAAAATATCCCGCCAACGCCCGTCAGATTATGTACGCGGCCCGTCGCCAGATTATTGACCTGACAGGCAAGACCAAGCCCTGGACGAACGATAGCTATTTCACGCAAAAGCTATTGCCCGCCTACATCGAAGCGCATCCCGATCAAACCGCTCACTGGGATGTGGTTTATGACGTGTGCGGTCACTTGCGGGAACCGTATACCGGCGCAATGGTTGAACTGGGAACGCTGGCCGTGCGGAGCTACATCCAAAGCTGGCGTCCCACGATTAACGCCAGCGCCAGCTTTGCCGGACTCCGAACCGACATCACCACCTGCGGCCCCGCGAATCGTTACCAGTTCGCGCTGTTCCTGGAAAAAGAAGGTTTTGACGAACTGTTGAAAAAGGCGCGGCTGGCCGAGCGTTTTGATATAGCCGTCTTCTCTACCAAGGGCATGAGCGTTACCGCGGCCCGGCAACTGGTGGAAGCATTAAGCGAGAAAGGCGTCACCATCCTGGTCGTCAGAGACTTTGACTTGTACGGATTCCGCATCGCCCACACCCTTTGTCACGATACCCGCCGTTATCAATTCAAGACCCCGCCGAACGTGATTGATATGGGGTTGCGATTGCAGGACGCCGAGGCTATGGGGCTGGACAGCGAAGAAACGGAATATGACGCCAATCCGATAGCGGACTTGACGAAGTATGGCGCAACGGAAGATGAAATTAAGTTTCTCGCTATCGCCAAGTATGGTTACAACGGAACCGGACGCCGCATCGAACTCAACGAAATGGATTCAGAGACGTTCGTTCAATGGCTGGAATCGAAACTGACCGAGGCCAAAGTTAAGAAGGTAGTTCCCGATAAACCGGCGATCCGCGCCGCTTGGCAACGCCAGTGGGAAACAGCACGGCTGAATCAGATTATCAGAGAAGCGCAATCACGTATCGGCGACGCCCCAACGCCCCCGCCCGGTATTGCCCGGACGCTGGAAAAGGCAATGCAGAATAACCCCGGCGATTCATGGGATGACATCCTGGCTAACTTGGCAGCAACCGCCCGCCGTCGTCGTTATCTGATGGCCAGGATAGTCTGGCACCGGGTCAATAATCGGCGCGTCCCTGTCCGGCAAGTGATATGGCGCTGTCCGGTTATGCGGTCAAAAGGCTGATAACCACCACGCCAAGGACGGCGAGGTTACTACGGATAACCCACCACGCCAATAACCGCCATCTAGTCCTATCTAGTTGTTATCTAGTTGGCTGTCCGGTATCCTATCTAGTCGCAACTAGACAAGACTAGATAGGAGTCGATATGACGAACCGACAAGGGTTTAAGCAACTGGCTGTCTGGATTACCGACGCGGCCATGACCCGACTGGACGAACTGGCGACACAGACAAATCAGCGTAAAGCCGCGTTGATTGAAGCCGCCATCACGGCATACCTCCCCGATCCCCCCGACGACCGCCTCGCCCAGCTAGAGGCGCGAGTCGCCGCCCTTGAGAGCCGCTTGGCGTTACCCGGAGAAACACTGGACAGCGTCATCGCCGAATTGGCGGAACGCGGATTCACTCCGACCGCCATTGCGGATGAACTGAATCGCCGGGGTTATCGCACCAGCACCGGCAACCCATTCACCCGCGGACACAGCGCCATCGCCCGCATTCAAAAACTAAAACCCCCGCCGCCTAGTTTGATCTAGTCGAAACTAGATTGAAAAAAACGCCGGGGTCCCTAGAATTGTCAACTAGGGGAGACATTAAAACCCCCTAATTTCACTAGGGATAAACAGGACTCTATAGGTACGGTATGACCCCTTCCAATATCAAAGGCGGCGATGGATTGATTCAACAGCGCCTCAAAGGCATGAGAACCCGCGCCTGTGCCACCAAAAACCGCCGAACCCTACGAAGGTTGGCGGCTGAATCCCAACTGGCGGACGTACTCCCGACCCTTCCAGCGCCAGGCACCGCCTACCACGTCATCAGCCACGGCGATATTGACCTGCTGAATTACGCCAGTTTCTTTATCAAAACCTTTCCATTCGACTACCTGTCCATCAGTTCCTGGGTCAGCAGCATGGCTGACATCGACTTGCTGATTAACTGGGTTGAGAAAGGCGTCGTGAAACGGCTTGACCTGTTCCTTGGGGAATTTGCAGACAACCGCGACCCCGATCTATCCGATAAATGCTGGAGAGCCGAGCGCGACGGCTATAACGTCCGCCTGATTTTAGCCCGCAACCATTCCAAGGTGCTTTTGTGCAGTAACGAAGCCGAGGACATTTATATAGCAATGGAATCCAGCGCCAACCTCAACCGCAATAGCCGCATTGAGCAGACCGTCATCACCCGCGACCGTGATCTATTCGAGTTCTACCGCGAGTTCTACAGCGGCATCATTCCCATCCGCCGCAACCCCTACCTCAAGGCCAGAAAATGAGAGTCACTCAGAGCGAACTGGCGCGGCTGCTGGATATACCCCGCCCCAACGTCCACAAATATGTTTCCCGAGGCGTCCTTGAGTTAGACGAAGACGGGTTGATTGACGTTGACCAGGCGACCGCAGCATTAGCCGCCGATCCAGCGTTTGGCAGTAAGCCGTTGCGCGACGACCGGCAACCCTCGCCGCTACTGCAACAGATTTTCGATGCCGACACCGCCGATGAAGACACCGACGCCGACGCCGGACACAATGAATCTGCTGCTGGAATGCCCACCAGCTACCAGAAAGCCCGCGCCATGCGTGAGCAATATGCAGCGATGCGGGAGAAAACGAAGCACGAAATAGAGCAAGGACGCTTGATCGAATCGCACACTGTGCAACGCGGAATCACCGACCTGCTATCCGCCCTGGTTAACAGCTTGGAGCGCACACCCGACAACGCCAGCGCTGAGTTACCCGATCCCTTTCGCCACGCAACTCGGCTACGAATCCGAGAAGAGCTTGACCGTGCGCTGGCCGACGCCCGGAACCACCTCGCCCGCCTGTTACCCGAGACCGCGCCATGAACGACGGCTACACCCTCGCGCTCAACACCGCCATTGCAGCACTCACCCCGCCCGAGCGATTGACCGTCAGCCAATGGGCAGACCGCTATCGGATCCTGCCATCCAAAGGAGCCTCTGAGGCCGGACAGTGGCGTACCGACCGGACACCTTACTTGCGTGAGATTATGGACGCCCTGCATCCCGACCATCCCGCCAGGCGCATTGTGTTTATGAAATCCGTACAGGTAGGAGCCACCGAGGCCGGACTCAACTGGCTTGGATTCTTTATTGCCCAGTGCAAAGCCCCGATGATGGTCATCCAACCCAGTGCAGAAATGACCGAGCGATTCAGCAAGCAACGCCTGGCCGCGATGATCGACGATTGCCCGCAGTTACGCGCCATGATTAGACCCGCACGGGAGAGGGATTCGGGTAACACGATTACCCTCAAAGAATTCCCAGGAGGCGTCATCATTCTGGCCGGTGCTAACAGTCCGGCATCGCTCCGCTCCATGCCCGCCAAATATATTTTCATGGACGAAGTAGACGCCTATCCCGGCGACCTGTCCGGCGAAGGCGACCCGGTATCCCTGGCAGAAGCCCGCGCCTCAACTTTCCCCAACCGGAAGATATTTTTGTGCTCAACCCCGACCGTTTCCAGCCTATCCCGCATCCAACGGGAATATGACGCCTCAGACCAACGCCGCTATCACGTCCCCTGTCCACACTGTCACGAGTACCAGGTGCTGAACTGGGAACAACTGGCCTGGACACCCGGCGAACCGGAGAAAGCCGCCTATGCTTGCCTGCATTGTGGCGCATTGATCGAAGAGCACCAGAAGACCGCGATGCTCAAAGCCGGACAATGGCGAGCCGAGTATCCAGAGCGCCCCATAGTCGGATTCAGCATCAACAGCCTGTACACGCCCACTGGGTTAGGCCCGGCATGGACGGAGTTAGCCGCATTGTGGGAAACCGTGCAACTGGACGCCAACGCCCAACGCACCTTCATCAACTTGCGTTTAGGTCAGCCGACGCAGTCCCGCGCCGGTAACTACCTGATCCGCCAAATCCCGCCCGGCTGTTACTTTGCAACCGCTGGCGTTGACGTACAGAAAGACCGCTTGGCGATTGTGTTACTGGGATTCGGCAGGAACAACAAAGTTTGGGTATTGGACTGGGTTGAGTTATTCGGGAATCCGCTTCAACCGGATGCCTGGAAACAGCTTGACGCCTACCTCGACCAGCCGCTTCAACACGATACCCGGACGCTCAGAATATCGGCGGTAGCCATCGACTCCGGCTATTTGCCAGACAGCGTATTAGCCTACACCCGCGCCCGTCGAGGCCGAGTCATTGCCACACGCGGCAGCGCCTTCAAACACCGCCCGCTCATCGCCGGCAAGCCCACCAAAGTAGACTTCACCGCTGGCGGAAAAACACTCAAGGCCGGTGGCGAAATCTGGTTCATTGGCAGCGATACCGGCAAGGAACTGTTATTCGCCCGCCTCGCCGCTGACCGTGAAACCGCCCAGGCCGACCGCTGTATCCACTTTGCCAAAGACCTTGACCAGAGTTTCTACAGCCAGCTATCGGCGGAAATGTTTGACCCGAAGAAACGGCTATGGATCAAGATACGACCCCGCAACGAAGCGCTGGACTGCTTCATTTACGCCGTTGCGGCTTCCATGCAACCCAGGCACCGTGTGCATTTATGGAAAGAAACCCAGTGGGCAAAGATTGAGAAGCAAGCGACTGAGACCCCGGCATTATGGCCAGCACCACGTCCCGGGAGACCTTCGACGTTACCTGCTCAACCGTCTGCACAACCAGAACCGCCTGCACAGCCCCCGCACGTCAGCGTTGACCCCGCACCTCCCAAACCCGCACCACCACGAGCCACACCTCGAGCGCCCCGCTTTCAAATGGTCAGATAGCCCGCCGCCGAATCCTGGCAACGGACGCCGGATGCAGTCCGTACCGCCGCGCCAATTCCCGCACTGGCGCGGTATCTGATCGAATCGCCGCGTGTATATCCGACCGCACCGACCGGATATACACGGCATCCCCGCCCCAGTCCTTCCTGACCGCCGCTAGGATTTTACCGCTGTCAAAATCCGGCAAAGTCTTGGTCAACCGCGCCTGAATATCATCGATAATGTCCACGCCGAAACTCCCGATCATTTACCAGAAAGTCTGGTAATTTTAACTTATCCACAGGCTGTGGATAACTTTTCTGCACACTACCTGTAGCGGCTGTGGATAATTTTTCTACTATATCTTGTGTTTTTGTGCAAAAGCCATTATGATAATCGCATGAAACGATTAACCCTGAATATCCCTGCCGACCTTCACAACGAACTCAAAGCACTGGCCGCGCAACGCGGTTTAAGCCTTTCAGATTTTGTGAAGTCAGCACTATTCGACCTACTTTTTGAGATACGCAATGAACGACCTTCCCGCTAGGCTATCAACTGGAATCCCGGCTGGTATTAACGCCGATTCCTGATGATGCACTAGCGGAAGACGAGTTAAACGCCCGGGGACTGGCGCTCACCAGGCAGATGATGGATGTATCCGACGCCCTGTTGCAGCGCATCGTAGCCGGAAACGAACTGATGGCTCGGCAAACCGAGCGCAACCGTAAAACCCTTTTTTCTGACAACAAGGTAATTTTCTGATGGCCAATCCAACTCCCGATAACCGCAATCTTGACGCCGCCCTGGCCGATTTACGCCAAGCCGCGATTGACAGCACCAAACCCGAATCGGAAGTGCTGTCGATCATCCTGAACGCCCGTAGTCAGATTTTAGCAACCGCCCCGGCAACACCGGAACCGACGACACCCGAGGCACGGGTTAAGGCCATTCACGCCGCCGTGCAAGCCGCTGGTGGCGATCATCGCCTGGCGCTGATGTACGTCAACACAAAAAAATCCCTGGCTACGATCAAAGCCGAATTGCTACCCATCCTGGCAATGAGCCGACGATTCGGGAGAGTCGCGTAATGCTGACGATTCCCGATCTACAGGCAAAGATTGACGCGCTGGACGTGGAAATCGCCGGACTGAAAACCGAACGCGCCACCCACGCCCTGGCCGCATTGCGCGAGGACAAGACCGCTCAGAAAGCGCTGTCTGGGATTGATGCCAAGGTGCAAGGTCTGCTGAATAACCGGCAGACCCTTATTGATGGCATCGCCGGGTTAGAGGCAGAGGCCAACGTCCAGCGTACGGAGTCAGAGCGCATTGTGCGGCTGGCGAAAGCCGACCGGATTGACGCCGCGGTTATCCAGCGGGTTGACGCCAATGAGCGACTAGACAGCGCGATGGCTGAACTGACGGCGAGTATTATCGGCTGGATCGACGCCGACCGTGCACTTGCGGCCGTTGGAGTCGGCGACCGGGGGATGCGCATCTACCAAGCGCTATCGGGCGGGATTTGGTATCAGTTTCAGACCCATTTTACCGCCGATTTTAGAAACGCCTGGACGCGAGAATTGATGCAAGCCTTTCCCATGAATTCCATCACGCGCCCGCAACCCATCACCAGTGAGCACGGCGCGATCAATGGCCGGACACTGTCTACTGAACTGCGGAAATAAGTAATCCGCTAGTGCGGTAGGCGGGGTAAACCCTTACCGGACGGGTCTGCATACCGGGTCTAAATATGAAACTACGAAAATCACCCGCCCTAGCGCGTGAACAATTCGCCCAGTCCCGTCGTCATCAGTTACTGGCCTGGCAGGAACGCCTCAACCACCTCCATCGCACACCGACCCGGACGGAGGACGAAGCCTTGGCGAAATACCAGGCATTGCACCTGATGGATCAGGCCAGGCCATGGCCGTGAGCGACGCAGTGCTAGAGGCGGTTGCCGATCTACAGGCGATCCGTTCCCGCTGGCTTCGTGACCGAAGCCGGATTCGGTACGAGCCGGACAATTTGAAGGAACACGACCGGCTGGAAATGGAATTCTGGAATCGCCGTGCTGAAGTGTTTGCCAGGTTGAAGCCGGGCCAGCGGCGGACTGCGCTACGCAGACTGGCGAAAGCGCCCTACCAGTTACCGATTTACTGCTAGACTTATCCCGCCTTAGCCGATTTTGTCCCAAGGAGGCAGTATGACCACGGCAACCTATGAAACCGACTTCTACCAATGGACGCAGCAACAGGCGGATCTGTTACGCCAAGGGCAGTTCAACCGGATTGACTTGGACTCAGAAAATATCGCTGAAGAGATTGAGAGCATGGGCAAACGAGATCGACGGGCGATTGGTGGCTACCTTCAAAATGTCCTGATGCACATGCTCAAATGGCGCTATCAGCCTGAACGGCGCGGTACTAGCTGGCGATTGTCGATTGAAAATGGACGCTATCAAATTCTGGATTTATTGGATGAAAGCCCCAGTTTGACCGCACAAATGGACACACTCACTACCAAAGAGTATCGCCGCGCCAGAAAAGTAGCGAGTCTTGAAACCGGTTTGCCCTTGACCATGTTCCCGGATGAATGTCCCTTTTCCATAGAGCAGATTACCGGCGATTACTGGCCAGAATAACCGCCCACCAAAAAGCCGCTGATGAAAGTCTGTGTAATTCCTGCGTAATCGTGCATGGTAAAATCGGATAATGACGGGAATCAACCGGCGCAACGTGAGCAGCAAGATGGTTGATTTTACAAGCAAACGGGAAGAATCAGATAGTCACGAAAACCAACGGGAAGGCGTAGATTGAGAATTCGTAATTAGTAGGTCGGAGGTTCGATTCCTCTTTCCGGCACCAATCCAATCAACGCCTTAGCGCACTATCGCCGAGGCTTTTTTTATGCCCTGGTTTTTTCAACCCACATGCCACCGGTTCATCCTGAAACCCCGCTGTCCGAACTCGTGGCGGACATCAAAACCTGGGGGCGGGAATTAGGTTTCCAGCAGATCGGGATCACCGACCTTGATCTCAGCGAACCCGAAGCCCGGTTGCTGGACTGGCTGGCGGCCGGGTTTCATGGCGACATGGATTATATGGCTCGGCATGGCGTGAAGCGTAGTCGCCCGGCGGAACTGGTTCCCGGTACAGTTCGAGTGATCGCGGCGCGAATGGACTATTTGCCGCCAGGTGCCGCTGATCCCTGGGCGGTGCTGAATCAGCGCGAATTGGGCTATGTGTCGCGTTATGCGCTGGGTCGGGATTATCACAAGATGTTGCGGAACCGGCTACAACGGTTGGCGGATCGCATGACCGCCGCCATTAGTCCGTTGGGCTACCGGGTGTTCGTCGATAGCGCCCCAGTGCTGGAAAAGGCGCTGGCGGAAAAGGCGGGGCTGGGCTGGATCGGTAAGCACAGTAATTTGCTGGATCGTTGCGCCGGATCCTGGTTCTTCCTCGGCGAAATTTATGTGGATCTGCCTTTGCCGGTCGATCAGCCGACGCCTGGACATTGTGGGCGCTGCACTGCCTGTCTGGAGGGTTGCCCCACGCGGGCGATTATCGCTCCGTATCAGGTCGATGCCTGCCGCTGCATTTCCTACCACACCATTGAATTGCATGGGCTAATTCCCCATGAATTCCGCCGCGCCATGGGCAATCGGATTTACGGTTGCGATGACTGCCAGTTAGTTTGTCCGTGGAACCGATTTGCCCGACCTGCCGTGGAACCGGATTTCCGTGTCCGGTATGGGCTGGATACGCCTGATCTGGTTGCACTGTTCCGTTGGGATGAGGCGGAGTTTTTGCGCCGTACCGAGGGTAGCGCGATTCGCCGTATTGGTCATGAGCGCTGGTTGCGGAATATCGCGGTGGCGCTGGGGAATGCGCCTTATTCGCCGGAGGTCGTGAGCGTTTTGCAGGTGCGGCTGACACAGATATCCGAACTGGTGGGCGAACATATCGTCTGGGCGCTGGCGGAGCAGGGCGCTATTCCCCATCGCTAATCTGATAGTCCTTGAGTCGACGTTTCAGCGTGGACAACGGGATACCCAATTCCCGCGCCACTGCTGCCTTGTTATTTCGGTTCCGCTCCAGCGCTTCAACAATCATCTGCCGCTCCATATCCTTGAGATGGGCGCGGGCGTCAGCGCCAGGTTTAGCGACCAGGGCGGGTTCAGACGGAAGCGGTGACCCAGGGGTCGGCGGCACCCCGTCCGGAACCGCAGCGACCTTGGGCAATCGCAAATCCTCGGGACGAATTTCCCGGTCACCGCACAGCACCGCGGCCCGTTCCAGCACATTGCGCAGCTCCCGCACATTGCCGGGCCAGGGGTAGTTCTGCAAGGCCGCCACCGCTGGCGCCGAGATTCGCTCGTTCAATTGCAACTGCTGGCACAAATGCTGAGCCATCAGCGGAATGTCCTCGGCTATTTCCCGCAACGCGGGCAACTCAATCGGCACCACCGACAGGCGGTAGAACAGGTCAGCGCGAAACGCCCCGGTGCGCACCATTGCCGCCAGATCACGGTGCGTGGCGGTGATAACCCGCACATCAACCCGGCTGGACTTGTCCGAACCAATCGGCGTGACCTCGCGGGTTTCCAGCACCCGCAACAGGCGCGGTTGCAAATCCAGCGGCAATTCGCCAATTTCATCAATGAACAACGTGCCGGTATGCGCCTGGCGGAACGCGCCCTCGCGGGAACCGGTGGCCCCGGTGAACGCGCCCTTGATGTGGCCGAACAGATCATTGCGCACCATCTCCGGGTCAGCGACGGATGCATCGAACACCACGAACGGCCCGGACCGACCGGAAAAGGTGTGGAGGGTGCGGGCGACCAGTTCCTTGCCAGTGCCGGATTCGCCATGTAGATGAACCGTGGTGGGCGTCGGCGCGACCGCCCGAATCAGGCCGTAGAGTTCCAGCATGCGTGGACTCGATCCGACCAGTTCGCCCAGGTGATCCTGACGATGCACCGCGACTTTTCGCTCCTCGGTGCGCTGGCGGATCAGCAGGGTTGAATAGCCCAGTCGGCATTCGGCATCGGGCGGAATGTAGGCTTCGGTGATGCGCACGTCATTGATGAACGTGCCATTGGTAGAACCCAGATCGCGCAGCAAGAGACCCGTGGGGGTCATGCGGATCTCCGCATGGCGGCGCGACACCGCCCGGTCGGTCAGTACAACGTCGTTATCCGGCGCTGAACCCATGCGCACCGTCGGGAGGCCCAGGCTGATTTCCAGTCCGACATCCGCGCCCGCCACGATCCGCAGTTCAATCGCCTCAAATTGCACCCGCAACCGGGAAGCGGGGGCCGCGACGATAATTTCAGTGCCTTCGCCAGAAAAAGTGGAAGAAGCCATGCAGTCACCGGGAAAGTCGTCAATGGAGGGATTCTATATCACTTTGATCTGTTTTTGTTTCAAACTTGCCGAGCCGCCATGATGGTCAGGGATCGCCCATCTCGACGCCTTACCCCGGCTTGACTACACTTGCGGAAACCCCAACAAACCCGTGGAAAATCGCCATGCGCCGAGTCGTCTTCAATCAAAAAGGGGGGGTGGGCAAATCCACCATCGCCTGTAATCTGGCCGCGATCAGCGCTTCGCGGGGCAAGCGAACCCTGTTGGTCGATCTAGACCCGCAGGCCAACGCCTCCCGTTACCTGCTGGGTCAGGCGCTCGATGAGCAAAAGAAAACCCTGGCCCACTTTTTCGACGACATTCTGGCCTACAAGGTGTTTGGCGCGAAGCCGGTCGACTATGTCGTGCCGACCCGGTTTGACCACCTGGGTGTCATGCCCTCCGATCCCCGACTGGAAGATTTACAGGTTAAGCTGGAATCGCGCTACAAGATGTACAAGTTGCGCGAGGCACTGGATACGCTGAAGGATTTTGACGAGGTTTTCATCGACACCCCGCCGGCGCTGAATTTTTTCACCCGTTCGGCGCTGATTTCCGCCGACACTTGCCTGATTCCGTTTGATTGCGATGATTTCTCACGCCGCGCCTTGTATACGCTGATGGATAGCGTCCGCGAAATCCAGGCCGATCACAATCGCCACCTGCGCGTTGAAGGGATCGTGGTCAACCATTATCAGGCGCGCGCCAATTTGCCGGTGCGCATGGTTGAGGAATTGCGGTCAGAGGGTTTGCCGGTGTTGGAAGCCTTTCTGTCGGCATCGATTAAAATCCGTGAATCCCACGCCCAGGCGTTGCCGATGATTCATCTCGATCCCCGGCACAAGTTGAGTCGGGAATTCGAGGCTCTCTATAACCTGCTGGTTTCTGTCTGACTACCGAACCCGCCCGATCCCGCCCCGAGAGACCTTGCCATGCTGAATCCGCCTGATCCCGCCATCGTCGCCCGCATTGCGGACATTATGAGCCGCGCCAAGCGGTTGCTGTTTATCACCGGGGCCGGCATTTCCGCCGATTCCGGCCTGCCCACCTATCGCGGCATCGGCGGGTTGTATAACAACCAGATGACCGAGGACAATTTCTCGATTGAAACCGCGTTGTCCGGGGCGATGCTGGACGCTAATCCATTGATGACCTGGAAGTATCTCTATCAGATTGAGGAAGCCTGTCGCGGGGCGAAGTTTAACGACGCCCACGCCATTATTGCCGCGTGGCAGGATAGCTTTGAGGTCTGTGTGCTGACCCAGAATATCGACGGCTTTCATCGTGATGCCGGCAGCCGTAATCTGATCGAGATGCATGGCGACATTCATGATGTGCTCTGCACCCGTTGTGACTATCAGGCCAGTGTGCCGGACTACAGCGGGCTGGCGATGCCGCCGTCCTGTCCGCGCTGTCAGGCCTTGGTGCGGCCTCGGGTGGTGCTGTTTGGCGAGGCACTGCCATCCGGGGCGATTCAGCATCTTTATCGGGAACTGGAGCAGGGATTTGATGTGGTATTTAGCATCGGCACCACCAGCGTGTTTCCCTATATCGCCGGACCGGTAGCGCAGGCCAGCCAGATGGGTGTTCCCACGGTGGAAATTAATCCTGCGGATACCCACGTGACCCACTTCGTGGATTACAAACTGGCCTCGGGCGCTGCCGCCAGTTTGCGGGCGATTCGTGAGGCGCTGACGAATGCAATGTAGTAATTCGTAAACCGGGCGAACCACCAGGACGCCAGGGACACCAGGGACACCAAGAGTCGGAACGGTTCTTAGGTAAGGTGCGATAAATACCCCTCAGCGGGTCAGCGATCCGGTTCCGCCATGTCTGCTGTGGGTCGGGCTTTAGCCTGACTTTTGTTAGCTTTGAACGTTAAGGAGTTAGGCTAAAGCCCAACCCACTATGGCTCCCTCGCACTGTGGGGAATATTTTTTGCGAGCTGCCTGAGTGCCTGGCCGAAAAGTCCGAAATTGGACTGTGGAGTCGGCTTCCAGCCGGCTCAAACCGGCAATATGCCGGTTCCACACAGAGATTTCCGTTCAGGCACCACTGACTCAGGGGTTGCCCCCGTACTTCTCACTCTGGCTTCTCTCCCGCAAAGAGAAGAGGCGTTACTCAGGAAATTTCCCATGCTCGAAAAACCTGCTTCAACTTCAGTCGCCATTGCCGATGTCATTGCCCGCCGCTGGAGTCCGGTGGCGCTGGATCCTCACCGTCCGGTTAGTCGCGACCTGTTATTGGCGCTATTGGAAGCCGCCCGCTGGGCACCGTCCTGCTTTGGCGATCAACCCTGGCGTTATCTGGTCTGGGATCGGTTTGCCGATGCCGACCGTTGGCAACAAGCTTTCGCCTGTCTGGCGGAAGGCAACCAGGCCTGGGTCATAAACGCGCCGGTGCTAGTGCTGGCAGTCGCCGCACCCCACTTTGGCCACAACGGTCAACCCAACCGCTGGGCGGCTTACGATACCGGTGCCGCCAGTGAAAATCTCTGCTTGCAGGCGACGGCGCTTGGGCTGGCCGCGCATCAGATGGGCGGTTTCGACCCGGAACAGGCCAAAGCGGCGTTCAATATCCCCGCTGATCATACCTGCATGGCCATGATCGCCGTCGGCTATCCGGGCGCTGCTGACACGCTGTCCGAGGCCTTGCAGGCGCGGGAACAGGCTCCCCGGCAGCGCAAACCACTGGCTCAGATCGCCTTTACTGGCGTCTGGGGTCAGGGCATCGCCTAACATTGTGGCTATCCCCGATGCCGCGCTTTCGGCAGCGCGGGATCGGGGACGAGGA